>JACFNR010000039.1:11522-20738 GCA_019454765.1 Trueperaceae bacterium
CGTCTGGGCCGTGGCGGCGCCGACCAGGGCGAGGGTGAGGGCGAGGGCCGCGGCCGTCGGCCGGACGCGGGCGTGGCGTTGCTGAGTGGAGCTACCGCGGGTGCTTGTCGCGCGGTTATCGTTCGCGCTGGTGCGCATGCGAGCCTCCTGGCGGCAGCACCCCGACCGGTCCGGGGCGCGGCTTCGCGTGGGGTCGTGACCCGCGTCCGGGTCCCGGAACCTAATCCATAGTGGTTCACTATGGATTAGGGGGAACATCGCACGCGCGGCGGAGGCTTGTCAAGCGCCGAACTGGAGGACGGTCCTGACGGATCGCGTGAGACCGTCCCGTCTCGTTCCCAGCGCCCCGCAGCGGGCCCATGGGCGCGGCCTACAGACCCTCTCGCTGCGTCGAGAACCAGCAGCAGAACCAGGACGGATGTCGATCTCCGCATCCGGCACGCCCCTCAACGGTCGCTGATGGTTTCCTCCGCTTGGATCGGCCCACCAAGCAGCGACAGACTGGTCCATGAAGTGACGATGCCGGGAAGCCTGAGGCTCCACCATTCTATGCCCATCCGCACTGGTGCAGGAGCCTCCTGAAGGTCCAGAACCTTGCCCAGCCATCCGCCTTCCTCGTGGTAAAGCGCGCCTTCGTGGACGACCACATCCTGCGGCCGGAACGTCGCGGTCAGCAGGTACTCTTTCGCCTCGTCGTCGCGCTGCGGGTCGTCGCAGTGGAACAGGTCGAAGACGAACCGCACCCGTCCGGCGTCATCTTGCGTGATCGCGTCCACGCCCTTGTCGTACAGGTCGTAAACCCGCAGGAACTCCTCCAAAGCCATTCGTTGCATCCGTCTTCTCTCCGGTGGGAGGGTCCCGATCGCTTCCCGGGGTTGTTCCCGATGGGCGTTCTCGGGTCGATGGGACGTGCGACTTGCTGGAACGGTTGTAGTCCGAACCCAGCGCGGAAGGGCAGCACCCCCGATGCGGGGTGCTGCCCTTCCGCGTCCTCTCGACTGTAACAGCCTCGGATCAGTCGGTGGCGGCCGGGATGGCGCCGCGCTCCATCGTCGCCTGCGACGCGCGCTCGCGCGCGCCGAGGGAGGCGAGGAAGCGCCACACGAACAGGCAGGTCGTGAGGAGCAGGCCCGGGTAACCGACGCCGGCCGCCAGGTAGGGCAGCGTCGGGTCGCCGAGCTGCACGCGCGGCAGGTTGAAGCTGAGCAGGCCGAACGTGATGATGAACCCGAAGATCCACATGGCCGTCAGCCATATGCCGGCCTCGAAGCCGGTGAGGGGCCGGCTCCAACCGCTGGTGGGCGGCGTGTACGGCGCGACCGCGCCCGCCGCCTCCCGAACGCGCACGCGGTGGCCGAGCGTGAGCAGGTCGAAGACGATGACCAGCACGCCCACGAGGAACAGGAACCCGAACGCCGGGAGCATCGCCTTGTAGAGGCCCATGGCCGGGAACACGTCGCCGCCGAACCAGTCGAGGCCCAGGGTGCGGTAGACGAAGACCTGCACCGTGCCGCCGATGGCGAACGCGAACGCCAGTCCGAGCATGCCGATGAACACGAGCCAGAAGGCGAGCTGGCCGAAGCGCTGGTCGAAGTTGGTGGCCTTGCGGATGTGCGGGATGACGTAGTAGGCGGCGCCGAGGCCGAGCATGCCGAAGGTGCCGAACATGGCCAGGTGTGCGTGGCTGGGCGTGACCCAGGTGCCGTGCGACCAGACGTTGGTGACGGCGAAGGTCATGGTGAAGCCGAGGATGCCGGCGCCGACCATCTCGAGCACCGCCGAACCGAGCAGGAAGTAGAACGCCGGGGCGTTCTCGAGCGGCTTGCGGTCGTGGTGCGCGTCCAGGTACATGTGCCAGAAGCAGAGGATGAGCGGCAGCGGCTCGAGGGCCGAGAAGAGCGAGCCCCAGAACTGCCAGAACTCCGGCGTGCCGACCCAGAAGTAGTGGTGCGCGTTGCCGAGGAAGCCGCTCAGCCACACGAGGACCACGCCCCAGAACACGGCGTAGCCCACGGCCTTGACGCTGGCCTTGAACATCAGCACCAGCAGGATGCCGATGAGGCTGATGTGGATGACCTCCCACACGCCCTCCACCCAGTAGTGGACGACGAACCAGCGGAAGTACTCCTGCAGGTCGATGCGGCCGACGAAGAACATGCCGAAGACCCACATGACGGTGAGCGCGAGCACGCCGATGGCGAGGCCGCCATGGATCTCGTTCCAGTGCCGCCAGTTGGGGAAGGTGCGCCAGACGATGTAGGCGAGGATGGCGAAGCCGATGAGGATGATCACGTCGGCCACGCGCCCGGCCTCGAGGTACTCGAGGCCCTCCTGGATCCACGGCTGCCCCAGCCACCAGCCGGCGACGCCCTTCTGGGCGAAGTAGATGCTGGTGCTGTTCCAGGCGGTGACGGCCACCAGCGCCACGAACAGGAACTTGATGAGCCAGGGAGCCGCCAGCTCACGTTTCGAGAGTAGTGGTCCCACGAACAGGATGGTGCCGATGAAACCCGACAGGATCCAGAGGACCCCCAAGTTGACGTGCTGCGCCCTGGAGATGTTGAAGTTCATGATGCCGGCGAGGAGCGTGGGATCGGCCTGCTGCATGGAGACGAGGACGCCGAACAGCACCTGCACGAGGAACAGGATGAGCATCAGTACGTAGAAGCGCAGGGCCAGGCGTTGCGTTCCGTACTTGATCATTGCGACTCCAGGGAACGGATGTAGGCCACGATCGCGTCGACCTCACCCTGCGCGAGCACGTTGGCGTACGAGGGCATGACGCCCTTGGGGTAGCCGGCCACGATCTGAGCGTCTGGCGCGGTGATCGCCTCGCTCAGGTAGGCCTCGTCGATGAGGGCAGTCCCGCCGCCCTCGAGCTGGGTGGTGGTGCCGTAGATGCCACCCCAGCCCGGCCCGACCTTGCTGGCGGCGTCCGTGGCGTGACAGGCGAGACATCCGTACTGCTCGGCGAGCTGCTTGCCCTCCGCGGCGGTGTCGGCGGCCGCCTGGGTGGGCGCGCTCGGGGCGGCGGGCGTGGTCGCGGGCGCTGCCGTCGTCGCCGCGACCGCGACGAGCGACTTGGCGGCCATGGGGTGCTCGAGCCCGTTCACCTTGGGAGTGGGGGGCCAGCCCTCCGTGTCCATCAGCGACGTGTACTTGAGGAAGCCGATGAGGTCTTGGACCTCTTGCGCCGTGAACGGCAGGTTGGGCATGAAGGTGTCGAGGCCGCCGCGGCGCTCGATGCGCTCCTTGGCGCCCGGGAACCGTTCGTAGTAGGCGGCGAGGTCGGTGATGCCCGTCTCGGCAGCGACCTTGGGGTTGGCGAGCTGCACGCGCAGCGCCGCCTCCGTGGGCCAGGTGCCGGCGGATGGGAGGAACGCCGCTATCCAGGCCGGGCCGGCGGCCTCGTAGGTGTCGGTGAGGTCGGGGCCGAAGTAGGCGCCGTTGCCCACGATGGTGTGGCAGCCCATGCAGTTGTAGGCCTGGAAGACGCGCTTGCCGTCGATGGCTTCGTGCTCGCCCGCGTACTGGACGGTGTCGGGCGTGACCTGCCCGCGCGACCCGACGAACGAGAAGGCGGAGAGGATGATGAACACCACGATCATGAAGGCCAGGACGAGGAGCGAGGTGCGGCGCCGCGCGTACTCGATGGGGGAGATGGGGTAGTCGTCGGCCATCAGTGTGCTCCGGCGGCGCCGTGGTCGCCGTGGGCGTGGTCGCCGTGACCGTGATCGTGCCCGGCGTGGTCGTGCGCCCCGTGGTCATGCGCCCCGTGGTCGTGGCCCTCGTGCATGAACAGCGCCCGCAGGGTCCTGAAGAAGACGTAGAAGACGAAGATGGCGAGTACGAACCCCAGCGCGAAGTAGATCCACCACGCCGTGGTCGACTCCGCGAAGTAGCTGAACGAGCGCCAATATGGCCACGAGAGCGCGAAGCTCAGGATGCTCGCCACTACCGAGAGGGTCAGGTCGATCGACCTCTGCATACGGTGTTGCTCCTCCCTTGGTCGCCTCGGGCGGGGGATTGGTTGCTGTACCGCGGCGACCAGCCGACATACTTAGACCCGCATGTCCAGTTATAGGTCTTGGCGGGGACGTTCGGCCTTGACCTGACTACGGGCCTGGTACACAGCACCCTGGCGCAGGCACATGGTCGGTAGGGCGTCGGAACCGGGAGCGTTACGGCGTAGGCCGGACCGACCGGCGCCGCGTTATGGCCGACCGGCGTTCGGCACGCGCCCGCCGGTGCCGTTGACGCAAGTGGTATGTGATAGGTATAAAGCAGGGTGTAGGAAAACGCGAGCCACGGAGCAACCGGACGGGTCGGCGACCTGCGTGGCTCACCGGACAGTAAGGAGAGCAACCATGAAGCGTGCCTTCCGCTCCCTCGCACTCGCCGTCGCCGCGGCGCTCCTCGCCACCGCGGTGGCCGAGACCACCCTCACCTTCTGGAGCTGGCGCACGGAGGACGTGGCGGCCTACGAGAAGTTCATCGCCGCGTTCCACGCCGAGAACCCCGACATCAACGTCACCTTCACCCCCTACCTCAACACCGAGTACAACACCATCCTCTCCACCGCGCTGCAGGGCGGCGGCGGCCCGGACATCGTCCACCTGCGCGCCTACGGCGGCATGGAGGCGCTGGCGGGCGCCGGGCTCCTCACGCGCCTCGACGGCAAGGTGACGGCACTCGAAGGGTTCGACAAGGGCATCTTGCTCGGCGCCACCAACCGCGCCGACGGCGGGGTCTACGGCGTGCCGTTCGCGCTGCAGACCGTCCAGGTCCTCTACAACAAGGCCATGTTCGAACGCCTCGGCCTCACCGAGCCCACCACCTGGGCCGAGTTCCTCGCCGTGGGCGACGCCCTCAAGGCCTCCGGCGTCTACGCCCTCGCCAACGGCGCCAAGGACCCGTGGACGGTCGAGACCCTGTTCGGCGGCGTGGCTCCTACCTACTACGGCTGCACGCCGTTCTTCGAGGAGATCACCGCCGGCAAGACCAACTTCCTCGACCAACGCTTCAGCGCCGCGCTCCAGCGCATGCTCGACCTGCGCCCGTACATGGCCGACAACTACATGGGCGTCGGCTACACCGACATGCAGACCATCTTCGCGTTCGAGCAGGCCGGCATGTTGATCGGCGGCTCCTACGAGCTCGGCAACATGGCCAGCCTCAACCCCGACCTGCAGATCGGCTCGTTCCCCGTGCCGGCCGACGACGCCGCCACCCCGAGCTGCATCAGCTACTACGTCGACGGCTCGTACGGCATCAACGCCGCCAGCCCCCACCAGGCCGAGGCCCTCAAGTTCATCGAGTTCCTAGCCAGCCAGGAGTACGGCCAGATGTTCACCGACACGCTCCAG
The DNA here is from genome assembly GCA_019454765.1 of Trueperaceae bacterium. Lineage (NCBI taxonomy): Bacteria > Thermotogati > Deinococcota > Deinococci > Trueperales > Trueperaceae > Trueperaceae bacterium. The sequence goes on from JACFNR010000039.1 coordinate 16,889, forward strand.
CAGATCTCGGCCGTGCCGGGCACCGTGCCCACCAGCAAGCCGCTCGCCGAGATGGTCGGGCTGATGACCAGCGAAGGCACCCCGTACCTCATGCTCACCGCCTTCCGGTTCGGCCAGCCCAGCGGCTCCACGCTCCTGCAGAACGAGATGCAGGGCGCCATGGCCGGCGACAAGAGCCTCGCCGAGGTGGTCAACAACATCCAGCGCGGCGTGGCGGAGTGGTTCGCGCCGTTCCAGTGACCGCCGGTCGCTGACAGGCGACCGCCGTAGGCCCAGGGGGCGCCGCGCCTGACGGAGCGGCGCCCCCTGGCGCTGGGGAACCGGCCGGCGGCGGACGGCCGGTCGCCGCCTGACGCCCGCGCCTCACGACCCCGACGCGACAGGAGACGAGCATGCGGTACCGCAGGAACTGGTGGGGCAGGAACGGGCACCTCGTGCTCTTCCTCGCCCCCGCCACCATCATCTACGGCCTCTTCATGGCCTACCCGCTCCTGTCGTCCCTGAGCTACAGCCTCTTCGAGTGGGACGGCTTCATCCGCCAGGGCTTCGCGGGGCTCAAGAACTTCGTGTCGGTCCTCACGCGCTGGCCCTACAACGAGCGCTTCTGGTCGGCCCTCGGGCACAACGCCTACTTCTTCGCCGTCACGTTCGCCATCCAGACGACGCTCGGACTCTTCGTGGCGGTCCTGTTGGCCCAGAAGCGCCGCGGCTTCGCGTTCTTCCAGGCCGTCTACTTCCTGCCGCACACCCTCTCGCTCGTGGTGGTCGGCTTCCTGTGGCGCATGCTCCTCAACCCCACCTGGGGCGCGCTCGCCCAGGGGCTCAAGCGCGTCGGCCTGGACGGCGCCGTGCAGCCGTGGCTGGGCCAGAGCTCCACCGCCCTCACCGCCGTGGTGCTGGTGAACGGCTGGGCCTGGCTCGGCTTCCCCATCCTCGTCTACCTGGCCGCGGTGCAGGCCATCCCGCGCGAGTTCAACGAGGCGGCGCTGGTGGACGGCGCCAACCCGTGGCAGAACTTCCGCTTCGTCACCCTGCCGCTCTTGCTCCCGTCGCTGACCATGGTCACCATCCTGACCTTCATCTGGGACTTCAACGCGTTCGAGCTCGTCTTCGTCATGCAGGGCGCCTCCGGCTCGCCCGCCTACGCCACCGACCTGCTCGCCACGTTCTTCTACCGCACGGCGTTCGGCGACCCCACCACGGGCGGGGAGCCCGGCCAGATCGGGCTCGCCGCCGCCATCGGGGTGCTGATGCTCGTGATCATCGGGATCGTCTCTGTCCTCGGGGTGCGCTTCATGACGCGCCGGCAGACGGAGTACTGACGTGCGCGCCCGGCCCCTCCCCACCACCTTCGTCTACCTGTTCCTGGCGCTCATGGCGCTCGTCTTCCTCTACCCCGTGCTGCTCATGGTGCTGACGGCCTTCAAGACCACGCCCGAGATCTTCCGCAACCCGTTCGGGCTGCCCGAGGCGCTCACCTTCAAGGGGTTCGCCACCGTGTGGCAACGCGCCCACTTCGGGCTCTACCTGCGCAACAGCGTCATCGTGACGGGCGCCTCGGCCCTACTGCTCATCGCCAGCGCGGCGCCGGCGGCCTACGCGCTGGCGCGCTACACGTTCGGGCTGCGCACCTTCCTGTTCATCTTCTTCCTGGCCGGCATCATGATCCCCATCCGGCTGGGCATCCTCCCCCTCTACCTCCTCATGCGCGACCTGGGCCTGATAGACACGCCGTTCGCCCTCGTCCTCACCTACACGGCCTCCGGGATGCCCATGGCCGTCTTCCTCCTCTCCGTCTTCTTCCGCAACCTGCCGCGCGAGCTGGAGGACGCCGCCCGCATCGACGGCTGCACTGAGTGGCAGACCTTCTACCGCATCATGCTGCCACTCGTGAAACCGGGGCTCGCGACGGTCGTGATCGTCAACGTCGTGCCGTGGTGGAACGACTTCTTCTTCCCGCTCCTGTTCCTCACCACGGACCGCTGGAAGACGATCCCGCTCGGCATGCAGATCTTCTTCGGGCAGCACCTCATCGACTGGAGCCTCGTCTTCAGCGGCATGGTGCTCGCCAGCCTGCCGCTCCTCGTCGTCTACCTCGTCATGTCGAGGCAGTTCATCGCGGGCCTGACCGCCGGGGCGGTCAAGGGATGAAGGGCTACGGCATCGACGCGCTCCTCGCCGCGCCCGAGCGGTACCTCCCCGGCCCGCGCCTCCTGCTCCTCGCCAACCAGGCCTCCCTCACGGCCGACGGCCGGCCGACGCTCGAGGCCCTGCGGAACCACCCCGACCTCGAGCTGACCGGGCTCCTGACGCCCGAGCACGGCTTCAGCGGCTTCGAGGACGACGCAACCCCGATCGACGACCGGCGCGACGCCCGCACGGGCCTCGCGCTGCATAGCCTCTACGGGCCGCGGCGCCGCCCGCGGGCCGAGGTCCTGGCCGACGTCGACGCCGTCGTGATCGACGTCCAGGAGGTGGGCGTGCGCTGCTACACGTACGCCACCACGGCCGCCCTCGTGTGCGAGGCGGCGGCCGAGGCGGGCACGCGCGTGGTGTTGTGCGACCGCCCCAACCCCCTCGGCGCCAGGGTGGACGGGCCGCTGCTCGACCCGGCCCGCCGCTCCTTCCTCGGCTACCTCGACGTGCCGTTCCAGCACGGCCGCACCATGGGCGAGGTGGTGGCGTGGGGCACGCGCGCGAGCGGCGTCGACCTGGCCGTGGTGGGCGTGGGCGAGGCGGCCGTGCCGGCCCGCCGCCCGTTCGTGCCACCCTCGCCGGGGCTCCCCACCCCCGACGCGGTGGCGCTCTACCCGGGGCTGGTGCTGCTCGAGGGCACCAACCTGAACGAGGGTCGCGGCACCACCCTGCCGTTCCAACTGCTGGGCGCGCCGTGGCTCGACGGTTACGCCCTGGCGGCCGAGCTGAACGAGCTGCAGGTGCCGGGCCTGCTGTTCAGGCCCCTCACCTACCTGCCGCGCAGCGACACCCACGCCGGGCGGACTTGCAGCGGCGTGCAGCTTCACGTGGTGGACGCCGCGGCGCTCAGGCCGTTGACCGCCGTGGCCGGGGTGCTGCGTCACGTGCGCGCCCGCCACCCGCGCGAGTTCGTCTGGACGCTCGCCGCCCACAAGCCGTGGAGCCGGCTGCCCGGCGCCGGCGAGCCGTGGCACGAACCCGTGACCGGCTACCTGGTCGACGCCTTGACGGGCGACGACAGCGTGAGGCGCGTGGTCGACGGCGACCTCGACCTGGAGGTCGCCACGGCGAACTGGCGGCGAGCGACGACGGAGTGGACGGCGGCGTTCGAGGAAGGGCGCGGGGCGGGCTGACCCGGGCCCCGGCCCCCGGCCGCGGTCGCGACGGGCGCTACGAGCCGTCGGTCCCCCCGTGGGTCCAACCCGTTCTCCCAAGCCGTCGTGCCGACCCGTGGGTCAAACAAGAAGGACGCGCTCTCGCGCGTCCGATATCTTCAATCTACCGCCGTATGCGTTATCCGTCAAGTGGTTGCAGCCGGGTGGGGGCGATGGGGTTCGGGAAGGCCCCGGAAGTGGGCCTAACGAGCGGCCGTCGGGCGGGAACCGCCCCGGCAGGGGGGCGGTTCCGCGGCCTGGCGGCGAGCGGGCCGGTGCTCAGCGGAGCCCCCGGCCGTGACCTCGGGCCGGGCCCCAGCCTTGGTTCCGTTCTTGGCCCCAGCCCTGGCCCCGCCCCGGACCCCACGGGCCCGGCGCGCCGAGCCGGAGGCCGGCGCGGCGCGCCTGCGCCAGGGGGCCGGGCGCCTCGCCACCCACGATCTCCGCCAAGCGGCGGCGCAGCGTGGGGTGGCTCTCGCCGAACGCGCGGACGTCCTCTA
>JACFNR010000039.1:20838-28259 GCA_019454765.1 Trueperaceae bacterium
GCCAAGCGGCGGCGCAGCGTGGGGTGGCTCTCGCCGAACGCGCGGACGTCCTCTAGCAGCGCGCTCCGCTGCGCCTCGACCGCCTCGGCCTGCTCCGCCACGGCCGCCTGCGCGGTGGCGGCGGCCTCGGCGCCCGTCTCGCCCGTCTCCAGGGCCGCCACGTACGCCTGCAGGCGCGCCAGCTGCAGCTCGGTCTCCGTCGCGCGCAGCGCCTCGCCTCGGGCCATGAGGGCCTCGACCTCGGCCCGCGCCTCGGTGGGGAGGGCGTTGAGCAGTGTCAGGCGCCGCGCCTCGCGCCGCAGGTCGCCGAGTTGCGCGGCGGCACCCGCCTGCGCGGGCGCCTGGCCGGCCGGCGGTTGGGCCAGCGCCGGGCTCGCGATGAGCGCCGCGGCCACCGCGGCCGTGAGAACGAGCTTCTTCGTCATGGTGATCGCCTCCAACGCGACAGGTCGGTGTCGCTGGCGCAAGGATGGCGCGGCCGCGGGGAGGGAGCGTGGGCCCTGCGTGCAGATGCCGTGGAGGCGCGGCGCCGCGCCGACGGGCGAGGCGGCGCGCGCGTGCACGGAACCTCCACGCGCGGCCGGTACCATCTGGTCGATGGGGCGTACGAGCGGACGGCGGGAGCGGGCGGAGGCGGCATGAAGGTCCTGATCGTCGAGGACGAGGACGGGATCTCGCGCACCCTCGAGGCGTACCTGCGCCGCGAGGGGTACGAGACGGAGGTGGCCGCGAGCGGCACCGCCGCGCTGGCGCTCTTCCGCGCTGCGGCCCCCGACCTGGTCCTGCTCGACGTGATGCTGCCGGGCGTCGACGGCTTCGAGGTGCTCAAGGCCATCAGGCGCGCCGGAGAGGTGCCGGTCATCATGCTCACGGCGCGCACCGAGGAGGTCGACCGCCTGGTGGGGCTGGGCCTCGGCGCCGACGATTACGTGGTCAAGCCGTTCTCCTTCCGGGAGGTGGTGGCGCGCGTGAAGGCCGTCCTGCGGCGCTCGCTCCCCGCACAGGAACCCGGAGAGCGGGTGACCGTCGGGCGCTTGAGCGTCGACGTGACGGGCGCCGGCGCCAGCTACGCCGGTCAGGACCTGCAGCTCACCGCCACCGAGTTCCGCCTGCTCGCCGCCCTGGCCGCGGCCCCAGGGCGCGTGTTCGACCGCGCCGAGCTCATCGCCAGGGCGCTGCCAGACAGCGACATGCTCGAGCGCACGATCGACTCCCACCTCAAGAACCTGCGCCGGAAGCTCGCAGCGGCGGGCGCCCCCGGGTTGATCAGGACCGTGCGCGGGCTCGGCTTCCGGCTGGAGGAGGGGCGGTGAGGCGCCTGGGCGTCAGGCTGGTGCTCGCCTTCGTGGGCGTGACGCTACTCACCATGGGTCTGATGGCCGCCCCGCTCGTGACGGCCATCGTCCGCGAGAACGGCGCGTTGCCGCCCGGCGAGCGCGCCCGGTTCGGGGCGGGCGACCTGGGGAGGCGGCTGCTGTTCGAGGGCCGGGTGCTCGTGGGCGACGGTTGGACGGCCGTGCTGACGCCGCGCGCCGCCGGGGCGCGTGAGCTCCAGAGCGCCGTGGGACGCGCGGCCGTGGTGCGCCTCCTGCGCGACTCCCTCGAGCAGCGCGCCGCCAGCCTGGCGGCCTCCGGCCTCCTGGCGCTGGTGGTGGCGGTGGTGCTCGCGCTGGTACTCGCGCGCGTCATCGCCGGGCCGGTCGAGCGGGTCACGCGCGCCGCGGGGCGGGTGGCGGCCGGCGACCTGTCGGTGCGCCTCGACGCCCCGGCGGAGGCGGGCGCGGGCGCCGCCGAGACGACGCGCCTCGCGCAGAGCTTCAACGCCATGGCAGACGCGCTCGAGCGCCTGGAGGCGAACCGCAAGGCGCTCGTCGCCGACGTGGCGCACGAGCTGCGCACGCCCCTGACCATCATGCGGGGCCGGTTGGAGGCCGTCGAGGACGGCGTGGTGCCGCTCACGATGGACGAGGTGAGGGACCTGCACGCGCAGGTGCTGGCGCTCGGCCGCCTGGTCGACGACCTGCGCACCCTGTCGCTCGCCGACGCGGGCGAGCTGTCGGTCGAACGCGTCGACGTCGACCTGCGCGAGCTCGCGCTGCAGGTCGTCGCCGGGGTCCAGGTGGCGGCGGGCGCGAGGGACGTGACCCTCGAGGTGCGGGGCGACGGTCCGGTGCGCGCCTTCGTGGATCCCGACCGCATGCGGCAGGTGATGCTCAACCTGCTCGACAACGCGCTCAGGCACTCGCCGGCGGGTGGGCGGGTGACGTTGAGCGTCGAGGGCGCGCCGCCGGGTGCCTGCTTCAGCGTGAGGGACGAGGGACCCGGGTTGGAGGAGGGCACCGAGGCGCGCATCTTCGAGCGGTTCGTGCGGGGCGACCCGAGCCGCGCCCGGTCCGGCGGCGGCAGCGGCCTCGGCCTCGCCATCGTCAGCAGCCTGGTGAGCCTGCACGGCGGGACCGTCACGGCGACCAACGCGCCGGGCGGCGGGGCGCTCTTCACCGTCCGGCTCTGACGCGCCGGTCCGGCGCGGTCCGGCCCGGCGCCGAGGGTGCGGCCCTCCTGCGCACTCACCCCGACCGCGACGGGCCAAATGCCCTACCCGCTTGCGGCTAGCCTCAGGTGAGACCCGCCCGCCGAGTCGCGACCTAGCCGACCCGGGCGACGGGAGGAGGCGCCCATGTTGGGGAAGCGAACCGTGGTTGACGGCAACGAGGCGACCGCCAGGGTGGCACACCTGGTCAACGAGGTGATAGCCATCTACCCGATCACCCCCGCCTCGCCCATGGGCGAGTTCGCGGACGCGTGGTCGGCGGCGGGGCGCCGCAACCTGTGGGGGCAGGTGCCCGAGGTGGTGCAGCTGCAGAGCGAGGGCGGCGCGGCGGGCACGGTGCACGGCGCGCTGCAGGCCGGCGCGCTGACGACGACGTTCACGTCGTCGCAGGGCCTCCTACTCATGGTCCCCAACATGTTCAAGATCGCGGGCGAGCTCACGGCCGCCGTCATCCACGTGGCGGCGCGCTCCATCGCCAGCCACGCGCTATCCATCTTCGGTGATCACTCCGACGTCATGGCGGCGCGCTCCACCGGTTGGGCCATGCTGTTCGCCGCCTCGGTGCAGGAGGCGCAGGACCTCGCGCTCATCGCGCAGGCGGCCACCCTCCGCTCGCGCGTGCCGTTCCTCCACGTGCAGGACGGGTTCCGCACCAGCCACGAGGTGGCGCGCATCGTGCCGCTGGGGGAGGACGACGTGCGGGCCTTCCTCCCCGACGAACTGGTGGCGGCGCACCGCGCCCGGGCCCTCGACCCGGACCGCCCGGTGCTGCGCGGGACGGCGCAGAACCCGGACGTGTTCTTCCAGTCGCGCGAGGCGGCCAACTCCTACTACGCGGCCGTGCCGGGCGTGGTGGCCGAGCTCTTCGACGAGTTCGCGGCGCGCACCGGCCGCCGCTACCGCGCCTTCGAGTACGAGGGGGCGCCAGACGCCGAGCGGGTGCTCGTGATCATGGGTTCCGGCGCCGTCGCCGCCCGTGAGGCGGTGCGCGAGCTGGTGGCGGCGGGCGAGAAGGTCGGGGTCGTGACCGTGAAGCTGTACCGGCCGTTCGACTCTCCTGCGTTCGTCGCCGCCCTGCCCGCCACGGTGCGCGGCATGAGCGTCCTCGACCGCACCAAGGAGCCGGGCTCCGCCGGCGAGCCGCTCTACCAGGACGTCGTCACCGCCCTGGCCGAGCGCTGGGACGACGGCGCCACGCGCCCGCGCGTCCTGAACGGCCGCTACGGCCTTGGCAGCAAGGAGTTCACGCCGCGCATGGCCAAGGCGGCGCTCGACGCGCTCGCGGATCCCGGCGCGCCCAGGTCGTTCACGGTCGGCATCGTCGACGACGTGACCCACCTCTCCCTCGCCGTCGACGAGGGGTTCGTCACCGAGCGAAGCGACGTCACCCGCGCCGTCTTCTACGGGCTGGGCTCCGACGGCACCGTGGGCGCCACCAAGAACAGCGTCAAGATCATCGGCGAGAACACCGACCTCGACGCCCAGGGCTACTTCGTCTACGACTCGAAGAAGTCGGGCGCCGTGACCGTGTCGCACCTGCGCTTCGGCAAGGCGCCCGTGGCGAGCCCCTACCTCATCGAGGCGGCCGGGTTCGTCGGGGTGCACTGGTTCGAGCTCGTCTACTCGCGCGACGTGCTCGGCCTGGCCGCGCCCGGCGCCACCGTGCTCTTCAACGCCCCGTTCCGCGCGGAGGAGCTGTGGGAGTACCTGCCGGTGGAGGCGCAGCGCCTGGCGCGCGAACGCGACCTGAAGCTCTACACCATCGACGGCGACCGCGTGGCGCGCGAGGCGGGCCTCGGCGGGCACATCAACACCGTCATGCAGACGTGCTTCTTCGCGCTCTCCGGCGTCCTGCCGCGAGACGAGGCGCTGGGCGCCATCAAGGACGCCATCGACCGAACCTACGCCAAGCGCGGCGCGACCATCCTGGCGCGCAACCACGCCGCGGTGGACGCCGCCATCGCCAACCTGCACCCCGTGGCGGTGCCGGCGGAGGGCGAGGGGCGTTACCGGCGCCACGCCCTCGTGCCCGAGGCCGCGCCCGAGTTCGTGCAGCGCGTCACCGCGCGCATCATGGCGGGCGAGGGCGACCTGCTGCCCGTGTCGGCCTTCCCCGTCGACGGCACCTACCCGACCGACACGGCGCGCTGGGAGAAGCGCTCCATCGCCACCGAGGTACCCATCTGGCAGAAGGACGTCTGCACCCAGTGCAACCTGTGCACGCTCGCCTGCCCGCACTCCGCCATCCGCGTCAACGCGGTGCCCATGGGGCTGCTCGAGGGCGCCCCGGAGGGGTTCGAGTCGACGCCGTGGACGGGCCGCGACGAGAGCCTCGCCGGCCACGCCTACATCGTGCAGCTCGCCCCCGACGACTGCACGGGCTGCGGCGTGTGCGTCGACGTCTGCCCGGCGCGCGACAAGACCGACCTCAAGCGCAAGGCCATCAACCTCGAGCCCAAGCTGCCGCACCTCGAGCGGGAGCGCGCCAACTGGGCGTTCTTCGAGGGCCTGCCGTACCCGCGCCCGAGCTTCGACGCGCTCGACCCCATCAAGGCGTCGCAGCTCCGCGAGCCCCTGTTCGAGTTCTCGGGCGCCTGCGCCGGCTGCGGCGAGACGCCCTACCTGAAGCTCCTCACGCAGCTCTACGGCGACCACCTCATCGTGGCCAACGCCACCGGCTGCTCGTCCATCTACGGCGCCAACCTGCCCACCACCCCGTGGGCGCGGAACGCCGAGGGGCGCGGGCCCGCCTGGTCGAACTCGCTCTTCGAGGACGCCGCCGAGTTCGGGCTGGGCATGCGCCTGGCGGTCGACGCCCGCTCCGAGCAGGCGCGCACCCTGGTGGACCGCTTCAGGCACCGGCTGGGCGCCGAGCTGGCCGACGGGCTGCTGCGCGGCGCCGACGCCCGCGACGAGGCCGGCATGGCGGCGCAGCGCGAGCGGGTGGCGACCCTCACGGCGCGGCTTGAGGAGCTCGCCCCGAGCCTCGACGACGCCGAGCGGCGCGACGCGGCGCGTCTCGCCAGCGTGGCCGAGACGCTCGTCTACCGCCAGCTCTGGATCGTGGGCGGCGACGGCTGGGCGTACGACATCGGCTTCGGCGGCCTCGACCACGTGCTCGCCACGGGCCGCGACGTCAACGTGCTCGTGCTCGACACGGAGGTCTACAGCAACACGGGCGGCCAGGCCTCCAAGGCCACGCCCCGCGCCGCCGTGGCCAAGTTCGCGGCGAGCGGCAAGGCCGTGGGCAAGAAGGACCTCGGCCAGATCGCCATGGCGTACGGCGACGTGTACGTGGCGCAGATCGCCATGGGCGCCAGCCCGAAGCAGACCATCGACGTGCTGCGCGCCGCGGCCGAGTGGCCCGGACCGAGCCTGATCATCGCCTACAGCCCGTGCATCGCGCACGGCATCGACATGAGCACGATGATGACTCACCAGCGCGACGCCGTGAGGGCCGGCTACCTGACCCTCTACCATTACGACCCGCGCGAGGCCCTCAAGGAGGGCGGCGGGCAGCCGCTGGTGCTCGACTCGCGGCCGCCCCGCGCCTCGCTGGCGGAGTGGGCGAGCAAGGAGGGGCGCTTCTCGGTCCTGGCCCGCTCGCAGCCCGAGCGCGCCGAGGCGCTCATGAAGCTGGCGGAGGCCGACGCCAAGGCGCGGCGCGCCCTCTACGAACAGCTGGCCGCGGTGCACCACGAGGTGCCCGACAAGGCGAGCGGTGACGCCGCGCGGGCCCTGGCGACGGCGGCCGCGGGCGAGGCGGAGGTCGAAGCATGAGCCCGAACCTGGAGACCACTTACCTCGGCCTGCACCTGAGGAACCCGGTGGTGGCGTCCTCGTCGCCCCTCACGGGCCGGCTCGACACCTTGAGGCGGTTGGAGGACGCCGGCGTCGGCGCGGTTGTGCTGCCGTCGCTGTTCGAGGAGCAGATCGAGCGCGAGGAGCGCCTGCTCGACGAGCTGAGCCGCGTGGGCCAGGAGATCTCGCCCGAGGTGACGGGCTATTTCGACCCGTACACGGGCGTCGAGCTGGGCGCGGACGACTACCTGCGCCACCTCAGCGCCGCCAAGGACCTGCTGAGCGTGCCCGTGATAGCGAGCCTGAACGGCTACCGCCCGGGCGGCTGGACGCGCTACGCCAGGCTGATGGAGATGGCGGGGGCCGACGCGCTCGAGCTCAACGTCTACTACCTGGCCACCGACCCGGCGGAGAGCGCCGTGGAGGTGGAGCGGCGCACCCTCGACACCGTGTTGGAGGTCACCAGCAGCGTGCGGGTGCCGGTGGCCGTGAAGCTGGGACCCTGGTTCTCGTCGCTGCCGCACCTGACGCAGAACCTGGCGCGGGTGGGGGCGCGAGGCGTGGTGCTGTTCAACCGCTTCTACCAGCCGGACGTCGACCTGGACGAGCTGAACGTGAGCCCCAGCCTCACGCTCTCGACCAGCGCCGAGGCGCGCCTGGCGCTGCGCTGGATCGCGCTCCTCAGGGGCCGGGTCGCGCTCGACCTGGCGGGCGCCGGCGGCGTGCACGCGGTCGAGGACGTCGTCAAGCTCCTGCTGGTGGGCGCCGACGTGGTCACGCTCGCCTCGGCGCTACTCGAACGCGGACCCGAGCACGTGACCGAGCTCGTGAACGGCCTCGACTTCTGGCTGGCGGAGCACGACTACGACTCGGTGGCGCAACTCCGCGGCGCCCTGGCGCAGACCTCGGCGCCCGACCCGGGGGCGTTCGAGCGCGCCAACTACCTCGAGACGCTGAGCGGTTACGCGTTCGGGTACCGGGTGGGAGACTGACGCGCCGCCTCCGGTGGCGCCGCGCGCCAAGGACATCCGCCACTGACCTGCGCGGCGCCACCGGAACTAAGCTCGAG
>JACFNR010000040.1:0-1760 GCA_019454765.1 Trueperaceae bacterium
GACCACCCGGCGCCTTCTCTCGTGCCGCACGCGCCGTCCGTGACCGACCCGCGTGCGTGCTAGTCTTGCCTGATGCTCAGGTACGTTAGCGCCGGCGAGTCGCACGGTCCCGCTCTCACCATCATCCTCGACGGGGTGCCCGCGGGCCTCCCCCTCACGACCGTCGACCACGTCGACCCGTGGTTGCGGCGCCGCCAGGGCGGTTACGGTCGCGGGCAGCGCATGGTCATCGAGCAGGATCGCGCGGTCTTCAAGGGGGGCGTTCGGGCGGGTCGCACCACCGGGGCGCCCGTCGCCATGGAGATCGTCAACCGCGACTGGGCGAACTGGCACGACGTCATGGCGGTGGAGCCGGGCGGCGAGCCGCGCAAGCGCGCCGTGACGCAGCCGCGGCCGGGTCACGCCGACCTGGCGGGCGGTGTGAAGTACGGCCACAAGGACCTCCGCGACGTGCTGGAGCGCGCTTCGGCGCGCGAGACGGCGGCGCGCGTGGCGGCGGGCGCCGTGGCGCTCCGCCTGCTAGAGGAGTTGGGCGTCGCGGCCTGCGCCCGCGTCATCAGCCTGGGCGGGATCGATTGCGGCGGCACCATGGACTGGGCGCGCGTCGCGGACCTCGACGCCTCGCCCCTGCGGTGCTTCGACGCGGACGCCGAGGAGCGCATCGTCGACCTCATCGACGCGGCCAAGGTGCAGGGCGACACCCTCGGCGGCGTGGTGGAGGCGCGCTTCAGGGGCGTGCCGGTGGGCCTCGGCAGCTACGTTCAGTGGGACCGCAAGCTGGACGGGCAGTTGGCGCAGGCCGTGATGAGCATCCCGGCCATCAAGGGCATGGAGATCGGCGACGGGTGGCGCGCCGCCACCCTGCCCGGCAGTCAGGTGCACGACGCCATCGTGGGAGGCGGCGCGCGCTACGACCGCGCCACGAACCGCTCGGGCGGCCTGGAGGGCGGCATGACGAACGGCGAGGAGCTGGTGGTGCGGGCCGCCATGAAGCCGATCGCCACCCTCATGCGGCCCCTGCCGACCGTCGACGTGGTCACGCACGCGCCGGCCGACGCCTCGCGCGAACGCTCCGACGTCACGGCCGTGCCGGCCGCCTCCATCGTGGTCCTGGCCATGTGCGCCCTGACCCTGGCGAACGCCGCGGCCGACAAGTTCGGGGCCGACACGTTGCTGGAGATGCGACAACGGCTGGAAGCACACCGCGCCTACACGGCAGCGTACTGAGGAGCCCCCGCCATGTCGACCGGCCGCAGGCACCTCCCGCCCGAGCGCGTGGTCACGTGGTTGGCCATGGCGGGCTTCATGGGCACGGGCAAGAGCCGTATCGGCTGGGAGCTGTCGCGCCGCCTGCAGCTCACGTTCATCGACACCGACCGCGTGATCGAGCGCGTTGCCTGCATGCGCATCCCCGACCTCTTCGAGTTGTACGGCGAGGGCGTGTTCCGCGACTACGAGACCGAGGTGGTGAGGCGCTCAGTGCGCCTCGACGAGGTGGTCATCTCGACCGGCGGCGGCACGGTGGTGCGCCCGGAGAACCGCGCCCTGTTGCGGGCGCGGGGGCCGGTGGTGGTGCTCACCGCCAGCCCCGAGACCATATTCCGACGCACCCGGCGGCACCGCCGGCCGATGCTCGAGCACGAGGACCCGCTGGCGCGCATAGGCGAGTTGATGGCGGCGCGCCAGCCGGCGTACGACGAGGTGGCCTCGTTCAAGGTCTCCACGGACGGGCGCCACTCGGCGGAGGTCGTCGAGGAGAT
>JACFNR010000040.1:1860-27647 GCA_019454765.1 Trueperaceae bacterium
CTGCTGCCGGAGGCGGTGCGCGAGCGGCGCGTGGCGCTCGTCAGCGACGAGAACGTCATGGCCGCGCACGGTCACCGCGTCGTGGCGGCGCTCGAGGCGACCGGCAGGCGCGTGGCGGCGTTCGTCGTGCCGCCGGGCGAGGCGAGCAAGTCGCTGGAGCGGTACGGGGCGCTGCTGCGCGACCTGGCCCGCTCCGAGCTGCCCCGCGACGGCGCCGTGGTCGCGTTGGGCGGCGGGGTGGTGGGCGACCTGGCGGGGTTCGTGGCCGCCAGCTACCTTCGCGGCGTGGCGCTCTACCAGGTGCCCACCTCGCTCCTCGCTATGGTCGACGCCAGCGTGGGTGGCAAGACGGGCCTCGACCTGCCGGAGGGGAAGAACCTCGTGGGGGCGTTCTGGCAGCCGCGGGCGGTCATCGCCGACGTGGCGACGCTGCGCACGCTGCCGGAGTCCGAGTTCCGGCAGGGCACCGTCGAGGCGTTCAAGCATGGGCTCCTCGCGGCGCCGGACCTGCTGGACGCGTTCGGTCCGGGTTGGTCGCCCCAAGCGCCGGTGGAGCGTCTCCGGGAGGTCGTGGCGCGCTCGGTCGAGGTCAAGGCCGCCGTGGTGGCGGCGGACGAGCGCGAGGCGGGCGTGCGCGCCCACCTCAACCTGGGGCACACGCTGGCGCACGCGCTCGAGGCGGCCAGCGGCCACGCGCTGGCGCACGGCGACGCCGTGGGTTACGGGCTCGTGTTCGCCAGCCTGCTGGCGCGGGCGCGCGGCCACGCCGACCTCGTCGACCTCACGACGCGGTTCCTGCGGTGGCTCGCGCCCGCCCCCCTGCCGCGCGCCGACCTGGCCACGCTGCGGCGCTTCATGGCGCGCGACAAGAAGGTGGCGGCCGGGCGGCTGCGCATGGTGTTGCTGGAGGACGTCGGGAGGCCCGTGGTCGTGTCCGACGTCACCGACGCCGAACTGGCGGCGGCCTGGAGCGAACTGGAGGCGAGCGCGTGATCCTCGTGTTGAACGGTCCGAACCTGAACCTGCTGGGGAGAAGGGAGCCCGACGTCTACGGGCGCCTGACGTTGGCGGAGCTCGACGCCATGTGCGTGGCCACCGCGGCCGAGCTGAGGCGCCGCGCCGAGTGCCGGCAAAGCAACCACGAGGGGCGCCTGATCGACTGGTTGCATGGCGCCGCCGCCGACGGCGCCATCGGCGTGGTCCTGAACCCGGGCGGCCTGACGCACACGAGCGTGGCGCTGCGCGACGCCATCGCGGCCGTGCCCGTTCCCGTCGTCGAGGTTCACATCAGCAACACGGCGGCGCGGGAGGAGTTCCGCCACCGGAGCCTGGTGGCGGCGGTGTGCGCCGGCAGCGTGGTCGGCCTCGGTGCGGCGGGCTACCGCCTGGCCATCAGGTACCTGGCGGAGCTGGCGGCCGCCCCGAGCTGAGCCGCCTGTCCGGCGCGTCAACCGCGGAGGAAGTTGCTGGGCGCGTCGTCGTGCATGGGCGGCAGGTCGGCCAGGGAGGCGAGCCCGAACTCGAGCAGGAAGCGATCGGTGGTCGCGTAGAGTAGCGGCTTGCCGACGACCTCCTTGTGCCCCACCACCTTGATGAGCTCGCGTTCCTGCAGCGTCTCGAGGGTGGAGCTGCACGACGCCCCCCGCGCCGCCTCTAGTTCGCCGCGCGTGACGGGTTGGTGGTACGCCACCAGCGCCAGCGTCTCGAGCGCGGCCTGGCTGAGCTGCGGCAGGGGCGGCGGCGCCAGCAGGGTGGCGAGGGCCGGCACGAGCGCCGGCGCCACCACGAGCCGGTAGCCGCCCGCGACGTGCTCGACCACCAGGCCGAGGTCGGCGGCGGCCATGGTGGCGCGCAGGCGCGCGACCTCGCGCTCCACGGCCTCCTCGCTCACCCCCAGCAGCGCCTTGAGCTCGCGCGTGGTGACGGGCCGGCCGGTCGCCAGCAGCGCGGCGCTGAGTAGCGCTCCGAGGTAACCGCCGCGCCCGGCCTCCTCGCTCCGTGGCGCCGGGGCGGGCGCCGCGGGCGCCTCGTGCGACTCGCCCTGAGTGTCGTGGCCGCCTGTCATGTCGTCGCGGGTGAGGTCGTGGGCGGCGCCGGGCACGCCGTATGGTTTCAGCCCCCCGCGCCACTGTCAAGCTCCGCCTCTTCGGTACCCCGGGGGGCGGCCCCGGCCTCTGGGGCACCGGCCTCACGGGCGCCACAGTGGCCGCGGCTCGGGCGTCAGGGCGAGGACGAGGCGCGCGGGCGCCACGCGCGCCGAGCCGGCCAGGCGCGCCTCGAGCTCCACCACGTCGCCCGGCCCGACGGGCGTGACGACGACCGTGACGGCGCCGGTCGCGCCGTCGACCCGCAGGTGCGGCCAGGGGCCCAACACGCGCGGCGAGTCGGGCGCTCCGGCTCCCGCCAGGACCAGCTCGGTGGCCGCCTGGCTGAGGGCGCCCTGCAGCGCCGCCGACTCCAGCGCGGCGCGCGCGGCGCTGCGGGCCGCCAGCGTCTCGAGCGTGACGCCGAACAACGCCGCGAACAGGATGGCGGCCACCAACAGGACGCCGCCGAGCACCGTGACGAGGACGGCGCCGCCCCACCGCGGGCTCACGGGGCGGACCTCACGGCCAGGAGCGGCCTGGCGGGCAGCTCGGCCACGACGCTGAGGCTCTCCCCCGCCACCACGATCTCTAGGCCGAGGGCGGCGATGCGCTGCCCGTCGGCGGCCACCGGGCTCACGCGCGCGCCTGCGGCCGTCACGACCCAGCGCACGTGGAGCCCCGCCACGCCCGCCACCAGCGGCTGCCTGGGCGATCCGAGCGGGCGCCGGTAGAGCTGCCACTCGCCCGCGCCGTCGACGACGACCTCGAAGACGACGTCGCGTTGCAGGGGCGCCCCGGCCAGGCGGTGGTCGATGCCGCGCAGGCCCACGGCGTCACCCGCCGGCCCGAGCGCCACCGTGACGGCGGGCTCGAGCCAGGCAGCGAGCGCCTCCGGGGCCGGGTTGGCGGGCGGCGGCCACGGTACGGTGCCCGCCAGCCGCAGCTCCTCGGCGAGCAGCTCGGCGCTCAACCTGAGGGTGGCCACCGTGTCGGCGCGCCGCTCGGTGCGGCCGGCGCCCTGCCGCGCTCCCGCCGTGAGGCCCGCGAGTAGCGTCAGGACGACGCCGGCGATGGCCAGGGCGACCAGGAGTTCCACCAGCGTCAGGCCGCGGCCTCCCCTCACGGTCGCCCCTCCAGCCACGGCGCCACCACCGTGCGGGCCGTGAGCGGCGCCACCCCTCCCCCACGAGCCGCCTCGTCCCGGGCGGCGCCGACGCGCACTTCAACGAGGACGAGCTCGCAGCCGCCGTCTCGCGCGACGAGGCAGGAGCGCTCCACCTCGCAGTCGAGAGAAGCTTCCGCCGCGGCCGGCGCCGAGCGGCAGGCGCCGGTACCTGCCGCCGCCTCGGTGCGCTGCAAGACGAGCTCGCCCGCCAGCAGCCCGGCGGCGGCGTGCAGCCGCTCCGCCGCTCGCTGTGCCCGCACGGCGCCCACCTGCAACGCGATCAGAGCGCCGGCGACGGCGGCGAGGACGGCGAGCGCCACGAGCGTCTCGACGAGCGTGAAGCCGCCCGGCAACCGGCGGTGGCTCGAGGCCCTCACGGCGCGGCCACGACGCCCAGCCTGACGCGGCCGAGCGCGGAGACGACGACGCTGATGGTGACGCGGGCGTCTGCCAGCAGCATGGTGCCGGAGATGACCCCGCCGCCGGAGCAGGTGCGGCCGGAACCGCTCGGCAACCAGACGAGGCCGCGCGGCAGGCCGGCAACGAGGCGCACGCCGGGGAAGTCGGCCAGGGCGACGCGCGCGAGGGGGGTGCCCTCCCCGCACGGCGCGGCGGGATCGGCCGGTGCCACGACCACCAGCCCGGCGCCGCCCGGCAGCTCCGTGACGCTCATGGGCGCGCCGCGCCACATGGCCTCGGTGCGCGCCCACAGCACGGTGGTGCGCACGGCGCGGGCAGCCTTCATGGCCAGGCTCGGGCGCGCGAAGGCCAGGCCGGCGGACGCCAGCACGGCCAGCACGCCCAGCACGACGAGGAGCTCGACGAGGGTGATGCCCGCGCGCCCGGCGGCGTGGGAGCGGCGCGGCCGACGGGGCGCGCGGCTCGTGGGTGCCTGGGGGGTGGTCAGCGGCGGCATGGCACAGGCTAGGCGGCCGCCCCGGCGGGCCACCCCACCTGGCACGGTTCCGGCCTAGGGCGCCTAGGTCGCTGCCGTCGCGCACGCCGCGGACGATCGGGTCAACGCCGCGGCCGGCCGCCTCGGACCCTCAGTGGCGCACGAGGCCCAGTTCCGCCGCCCGACGGACCGCGCTCACGCGGTCGCGCACGTCGAGTTTGCGGTAGACGTTCTCCAGGTAGTCCTTCACCGTGTCCGGGCTGATGCCGAGCTCGGCCGCGATGGCCTTGTTGCTCAGGCCGCGCGCCATGGCGGCCAGCGCCTCCGCCTCGCGCGGCGTGAGGTCGGGCAGGGCCACCTCCGGCAGCCAGTCGCGCTCCGGGTCGGCGAGGATGTGACGCAGCATGCGCGCAAGCTCGCGGGGCGCCGTCTCCTTCGAGAGGTAGGCGCGTGCGCCTGCCGCCCGGGCGGCCCTGATGACGGCGGGTTCGTCGAAGGTGGTGAGCATGACCACCAGCGGCGCGCCCTCGGCGGCGCTCAGCTGCCTGCACGCCTCGATGCCGTCCATCTCCGGCATGCGGACGTCGAGCAGCACCACGTCGACCGCCGCCTGCCTGACGCGCTCCACCGCCTGGCGGCCGTTCTCCGCCTCCGCCACGACGGCGAACCCCTCCGCCTTCAGCGCCAGGGCGAGGCCCATCCTGAAGAGCGGGTGATCGTCGGCTATGACCACCCGCGGCCCCGTCCCGCCGCCCTCGCCTCCACGTATCGTCGCCTCGCTCATCACCGCCCCTTCCCGTCACCGCCGAAGTACGCCAGGAAGATCGTGCCGTTCGGCCCGGTCGCCTCGCACGTCAACTGGCCGCCGTGCGCCTCCAGGACGCGCCTGGCGATGAACAGCCCCAGGCCGCCGGTGCCGCCCGCGTACTCCTCGCCGGCGATCTCGACGGTGCGGCCCACGAACGGCTGCGCCAGCTGCGCCAGCGGCGCGGGCAGGCCGGGCCCGTCGTCCTGCACCCTCACCATGCCGCTATAGACCTCGATCACGATGTTGCGCCTGGCGTACCTCACGGCGTTGCTGATGAGGTTGTAGAGGGCGCGCTCCCCCTCGCGCGCGTCCACCGCGGCGCGACCCTCGCCCGCAACCACGACTTCTAGCCCGCGCGCGTCGGCGAGGGGACGCAGGCGCTGCACGACCCCGGCGGCCATGGCGGCGAGGTCCACGTCGCGGCGGGTGAGGGGCACGTCGGCGCGTTCGAGGCGGTGCGCGTCGACCATCTTCTGCACCAGTTCGATCATCGCCTGCATCTCGTCGCGCAGGTGCGCCACCAGCTCGACGCGGCTGGCGCGGTCGAGGTCATCGTCGTCGCGCACGACCTGCAGGAGGTTGGTGGCGGCGATGAGCGGCGTCTTCAGGTCGTGCACGAGCGCGGCGGTGAAGGCGTTGCGGCGCGACTCCTGCAGCTCCACCTGGGCGAGCAGCGCGTTGAACGAGCCCTTCAGCGCGGCCACCTCCTGTGGGTCGTCGGCCCGAACCGGCACGCGACCGGCCGCGACGCGCGAGACCGTGCGCGGCAGCCCGGCCACCTCGCGCTCGGCCTTCAGGAGCGGCGCCAGCAACTGACCCGACAACAGGTAACCCACCAGGGCCGACAGGGCCACGACGCCCGCCAACCACAGGACGACCGGCCACGCGAAGAGGCCGCCGCCGTCCGGGGTGCGGTAGACGGGCAGCAGCGTGGTCGCCACGAGCACCACGTTCGGGAGCGCCGAGAGGAGCGCGATCACCAGCGCGACCTGGGTGCGCAGCGTGAGCGGACCGCGGCGCGCGGCGGCCCGCAAGCGATCGCTGCCCACCCCACCCTGGGTCACGTCCTACCTCACTCCTCGGTGCTCAGCACCGCCAGGAAGGCCTCCTGCGGCACCTCCACGGTGCCGATCTGCTTCATGCGCGCCTTGCCCTTCTTCTGCTTCTCGAGCAGCTTCTTCTTGCGGGTGATGTCGCCGCCGTAGCACTTGGCCAGCACGTCCTTGCGGAACGCCTTGACCGTGGCGCGCGCCAGGATCTTGCCCCCTATCGCGGCCTGAACCGGGATCGCGAACATCTGGCGCGGGATGACCTCGGCCATGCGGTCGACCATGCGCCTGCCGACGTCGTACGCCTTGTCGCGGTGCGCGATGATCGACAGGGCGTCGACCTTCTCCTCGTTCACGAGCACGTCGATCTTGACGAGGTCGCCATCCCGGTAGCCGAGGAACTGGTAGTCCATCGAGGCGTAGCCACGCGACAGCGACTTGAGGCGATCGTGGAAGTCGTAAAGGATCTCGCCGAACGGGACGTCGTACCTGAGCTCCACGCGGTGCCCGTGGTAGACCATGTCCTTCATCTCGCCGCGCTTCTCCTGCAACAGGCCCATGGCGGCGCCGACGTACTCCTCCGGCAGGAAGACCGACAGCGCCACGAACGGCTCGGCTATCGACTCGAGCCGGTCGGGGGTGGGCAGCTCGCTCGGGTTCTGCACGTCGAAAGCCGCGCCGTCGGTGGTGACGACCTTGTAGACCACGCCCGGGGCCGTGGCGATGAGCGACAGGTCGAACTCGCGCTCGAGCCGCGCCTGCACGATGTCGGCGTGAAGCAGGCCGAGGAAGCCGCAGCGGAACCCGAAGCCGAGGGCCTCCGACGTCTCCGGCTCGAACGAGAAGGCGGCGTCGTTGAGTCGCAGCTTCTCGAGCGCCTCGCGCAGGCGCGGGTAGTCCTCCGTGTCGGTCGGGTAGAGGCCGGAGAACACCACCGGCATGGCGGGCTTGAAGCCAGGCACGGGCCGGTCGGTGGGCCGCTCGGCGCCGGTGATGGTGTCGCCGATCTGCGTGTCGGCGATCTCCTTGATGCCGGCCGTGAACCAGCCGACCTCGCCGACCGTGAGTTCCGCCGACACCGTGGGCTCCGGCCTGAAGAAACCCACCCGCTCGACCTCCACCACCTTGCCGGTCGAGAAGATGCGGACGCGGTCCTTGGCCTTGAGCGTGCCGTCGAACACGCGGATGAAGGCGATCACGCCCTGATAGGCGTCGTAGACGGCATCGAAGATGAGGGCGCGCAGCGGGCCCGCCGCGTCGCCCTTGGGCGCCGGTAGGTGCTGGACGATGCCCTCGAGGACGGCGCGCACGTTCTCGCCCGTCTTGGCCGACACGGCCACGGCGTGGTCGCCGGGCACGCCGATGATGTCCTCCAGCTCGGCGATGGCGGCGGGCACGTCGGCGGCAGGCAGGTCGATCTTGTTGATGACGGGGAGGATCTCGAGGCCGTTGTCGGCCGCGAGGTAGGCGTTCTGGATGGTCTGCGCCTCGACCCCCTGCGCCGCGTCGATCACGAGCAGCACGCCCTCGCAGGCGCGCAGCGCGCGGGAGACCTCGTAGTTGAAGTCGACGTGGCCCGGGGTGTCGATCAGGTTGAACTGGTAGGTGTTGCCGTCGTCGGCAAGGTAGTGAAGCCGCATGGGCGTGGCCTTGATGGTGATGCCGCGCTCCCGCTCGAGCTCGAGCGAGTCGAGCATCTGGTCGCGGCGCTCCCGCTGCGAGACGCTCTGGGTGAGTTCGAGGATACGATCCGCCAGCGTCGACTTGCCGTGGTCGACGTGGGCGATGATCGAGAAGTTCCGGATCTCCACCGGCCCAGTCTAACTTGCCCCGTGACGCCGTAAGTTCCGTCCTGGCGTGGCGTGACCGCCTCCCGGCGCTGCCTAGCCCTGGGCCTCCCGCCTGAGCGCGAACGCTCCCCTCAGGAGGGCGGCGGCGGCGTCCGCCTCGACGCCACCCGCTACCTCCGGGAACCGCTTCCAGGCGCCCGCGGTCATGTCGATGACGCCGCCGAGCGCCCCCTCCCGCAGGTTGGCCGCGCCGTAGACGAGCCGGCCCAGTTGAGCCTGCAGGGCCGCGCCAAGGCACATCGGGCACGGCTCGAGGGTCACGTAGAGCGTTGCCTCCGGCAGGCGCCAATCGCCAACCGCTCGCGCGGCCGCCCTGAGGGCCAGCAGCTCGGCGTGGGCCGTCGGGTCGCGCCCCGCCTCCGTCAGGTTGTGCGCCCGCGCCACGACCTCGCCCCCGACCGCGACCACAGCGCCGACGGGCACCTCGCCTGCGGCCAGGGCGGCGCGCGCCTCGGCCAGGGCCAGGCGCATGAACCGGCGGTCGTCCCGCGGCGCTTCCCCCGCTAGCAGCACGCCGGCTTCGGCCGCCACGCCCTCCACCCACAGCACCCGTGGGCCGGAGGCCAGGACCTTCAGGGCGTCGCGTTCCGCGCGCGGGACCTTGCGGTCGATGAGCAGGTCGCTGACGAGCTTGCTGCCGCCGGGGAGCCGGATGCGGTCGCCGGGGCGTCGCGCCCTGAGGACGAGCGGGGCCGAGAGGCCCAGCACGGCCGGGTCCACCCCGAGCGGCAACTGCTCGGGCGAGACCACCACCGTCTCGCCGGGGGCGTCCGTGCCGCCGGCGGCGAGGCGCTCGACGGTGAGGCGGCCGTACGCCACGGTGGCGCGCGCGCCGCGGCCGACGTCGCGGCGCCAGGGCGCCGCTTCGGAGCCCCGCCGCGCCGACTCGAGCACGGCCGCCTCGACCTCGCCGAGCGTCGCGCTCGTGACCGGCGCCCCGGCGGCGCGCAGCCTCGTGGCGATGGCGGTGCGCCGCAGCGCGGCCGGGGCGCTCGCCAGCGGGGCGGTGGGGGCGCTACCTCGTCCGAAGCGCGTCCGAGCCAGGTCCTCGAGGGCGCCGCGCGCGGCGCGCAGCTCGCCTGCCGTGGCGGCGAGGCGCGTCGTGACGCCCGGGAACCGCTCCTCCCAGGCCGGCAGGACGGCGTGCCTCACCCAGGCGCGGTTGCGGCTCGCGTCGAGGTTGGTGGCGTCCTCGCGCCACGTCCGGCCCCGACCGAGGAGGTAGGCGCGCAGCTCGCCGCGCCGCTCGGCGAGGAGCGGTCGCACGACCGCGCCGCGCCTCTCGGCCATGCCCGCAGGGTACGCCGCGCCGCGCATCAGCTGGAGGAGGAAGGTCTCCGCCTGGTCGTCGAGGGTGTGGGCGACCACCACGGCGCCGGCCCTCCCGCCGCCGGCGCTCGCCTCCTTCAGGACCCGGTGCAAGAAGGCGTAACGCAAGCGCCTCGCGGCGTCCTCGAGGTTCCAGCCGCGGGCCGCGGCCACCCCGCGGGCGTCAACGGCCTCCAGGCGCGCTGTCACGCCGAGCTCGGCCGCTAGGCCGGCCACGAACTCCGCGTCACTGGCAGACTCGGCGCGCAGGCCGTGGTCGAGGTGCGCCACCGTGAACGGCCTGCCCGTCGCGGCCACCAGCAGCGCGGCCGCCACGGAGTCGGCGCCGCCCGACACGGCCACCACGAGGGCGGCGGTTGGCGGCGCCAAGCGCGTCAGGGCGGCGGCGAAGCGGCGCTCGAGGTCCGGCGCCGGGGCGTCAGTGGGGCTGTCCACCCGGCCATTATCGCTCGCACCGGTGCGTGCGCCTCATATACTCGCGCCATGACCGTCACCTTGGTCGTCCTCGACTCGGTGGGCGTCGGCGCGTTGCCGGACGCCGCCCAGTTCGGCGACGCGGGGGCGCACACGCTGGATCACGTGCTGCGGACCACCGGCGCCACCCTCCCCAACCTGGCGGCGCTCGGGTTGGGCGCCATCACGGGCGTGAGCGCCCTACCCGCCCCGCCAGCGCCCGCGGCGAGCCACGGCCGCCTCGCGGAGCTGTCGGCCGGCAAGGACACGACCACGGGCCACTGGGAGTTCATGGGGGTCGTGACGGAGCGGCCGTTCCGCACCTACGAGCGCTTCCCCGACGCCGTGATGGCGCGGTTCGACGCGGCCACGGGCGTGGGCCACCTCGGCAACTACCCGGCGTCGGGCACTACCATCCTCGACGAGCTGGGCGAGGAGCACATGCGCACCGGCCACCCGATCGTCTACACCAGCGCGGACAGCGTCTTCCAGGTGGCGGCACACGTCGACGTCGTGCCGCTCGACACGCTGTACGCATGGTGCCAGGCGGCACGCGACATCCTGCGCGGCGACGACCAGGTGGCCCGCGTCATCGCTCGCCCCTTCACGGGGGTGCCCGGCGCGTTCGTGCGGCTGGGCGACAAGCGCCACGACTACTCGCTGGCGCCGCCCGCCAACGTCCTCGACGCGCTGAAGACCGCGGGCCGCGAGGTGATCGGGGTCGGGAAGATCCCCGACATCTACGCGCACCGCGGCTTCACGCGCGAGGTGGCGGCCGGCACGAACCGCCTCGGGGTGGAGCGGACGTTGGAGTTGATGGCGGAGCGCCCGCACGGCCTGGTGTTCACGAACCTGGTGGAGTTCGATTCGCTCTACGGCCACAGGCGCGACCCGCGCGGCTACGCGGCGGCGCTACAGGAGTTCGACTCGCGCGTACCCGAGCTCCTGGCGGCCGTCGGCGAGGACGACGCCCTGCTGCTCGTGAGCGATCACGGCAACGACCCCACCTGGCCCGGCACCGACCACACGCGCGAGCACGGCCTGCTCCTCTACTACCGCCCGGGACGGCCCGGGCGCGACCTCGGCACCCGCGGCACGTTCGCCGACGTGGGCGCCACCGTCGCCGACCTGCTGGGCGTCGACTGGGACGGGCTCGGGACGAGCTTCGCCTGAGCGCGTGCGCGCGCCGTAACGGCGCGCGCCCTCCCGGGCTCGGGAGGGCGCGACGCAGGGGTAGGCGGGCCGCCGCGCGGCGGGCGCCGGCCGGTGGGTCAGTCGTTGACGAGCTCGATGAGGGCTTCCTGCACGCCGTCGCCGCGCCGCGTGGTGAGGCGATAGATGCGGGTGTAGCCGCCCGGGCGCCCGACGTAGCGGGGCGCGATCTCGTCCATCAGCTTGCGTTGCACCTCGACGTCGTGGATCTCGCGCGCCACGAGCCGGCGCGAGTGCAGGTCGCCGCCGCGCGCGGTCGTGATGAGCTTCTCGACGAAGGGCTGCAGGCTCTTGGCCTTGCTGACGGTGGTCTTGATGCGGCCGTGCCGCAGCAGCGCCGTGGCCTGGCTGCGGGCCAGGGCCGAACGGTGACTGCTGGAGCGGTTGAGCTTGCGGCCGCGGATCATGTGGCGCATCGGTTACTCCTTTAGGCTGAAGCCGCGCGCCGCGAGGCGCTCCTTGATCTCGTCCAGCGACTTCTCGCCGACGCCGCCGACCTTCTTGAGGTCGCGCTCCGACAACGCCAGTAGGGCGTTGACGGAGTCGATGCCCTCCTCCTGCAGCGAGTGCAGCACGCGGCTGGAGAGGTCGAGGCTCTCGAGGCTCAGCGTGACCTCCTCGACGACCTCCTCCTCGCCGCCGGGCTTGCCGGGGGTGAGGAGGATCGCCGGCGGCGCCTCCTCCTCCACCAGGCCCTCGCCGTTGAAGACGTTGAGCTGGCCGCGCAGCGTATCGACGGCGGTGTCGAGCGCGTCGCGCGGGTCGACGCTGCCGTCGGTCCAGACGCGCAGCACGAGCCGGTCGAGGTCGGTGCGCTGCCCGACGCGCGTGTCCTCGACGCGGTAGGCCACGCGCCTGACGGGCGTGTAGATGGCGTCGACGGGGATCGAGTTGATGCGGTCCTTGGTGCCGTGCACCTCGGCCGGGACGTAGCCGACGCCGCGCTCGACCCGCACCTCCATCACGAGCTTGCCGCCCTTCGACAGCGTCGCGATGTGCAGGTCGGGGTTGACGACCTCGGCGTTCGACGGCACGTCGAACTGCTTGGCGGTCACCTCGCCCGGTTGGTCGACCCTGAGCGTGAGCGTGACGGGGTCGTCGTCGTGCATCTTCACGACGAGGTCCTTGAGGTTGAGGATGATCTGCATCACGTCCTCGCGCACCCCGTCGATGGTCGAGAACTCGTGCAGCACGTCTTCGATGTACACGCTGGTCACCGCGGTGCCCGGCACCGAAGAGAGCAGGATGCGCCTCAGCGGGTTGCCTAGCGTGACGCCGAAGCCGCGCGGCAGCGGCTCGACCACGAACTCGCCGTAACTGCCTGTGACCTTGGCCTTGAAATCTGGGATGATGTGCACCCGTACCTCCTCGGTAGCGACTGGACTGGTTAGCTCGCCGCTTAGCGCGAGTAGTACTCGATGACCTGAAGCTCGTTGACGGGGACCATGATGTCTTCACGCGACGGGCGGTGCAGGAAGCGGCCCTTCATGGCGTCGGCGTCGAACTCGAGCCACGGGTTCAGCTTGCCCCGCCGGCGGTCCTCGATGTTGGCCTGGATCACGGCGTTCTTCTTGGCGCGGGCGCTCACCTCGACGACGTCGCCCGGGCGCACCCGGTAGGACGGCACGTCGACGCGCTTGCCGTTGACCAGGATGTGGCCGTGCGCGACGAACTGCCGCCCCTGGCGCCGCGTGTAGGCGATTCCCAGGCGGTAGACGACGTTGTCGAGGCGCGACTCGAGCAGCTGCAGGAAGACGGTGCCCGTCGACCCCTCGGCGCGTTCGGCCTCCTCGAAGAGGTTGCGGAACTGCTTCTCGCTCATGTTGTACAAGAAGCGGAGCTTCTGCTTCTCGCGGAGTCGCACGCCGTAGTCGCTCGGCTTGCGGCGGCGCCGCTGGCCGTGCTGGCCCGGGGGGTACGGGTGGCGCTCCATGTACCTCTGAACCTTGGGCGTCTCGGCCAGGTTGGCGCCCTCGCGGCGCGAGATCTTAACGATCGGTCCTCTGTATCGACCCATGTCTCTCCTCGGCCCCCTGCGTCGGGGCCGCGCCCTGACTCAGGGGCGCTTCCGCTTGCGCGGCCGGCAGCCGTTGTGGGGGGTGGGGGTGTCGTCGATGATGGTGCGTACGTTCACGCCGGTCGCCTGGATTGAGCGTATTGCCTGCTCCCTGCCCGAACCGGTGCCGCGGATGACGATGTCGACCTGCGACACGCCCATGTTCTGGGCCTTGCGGGTGGCGTCGGCGGCGGCGAGCTGGGCGGCGTACGGCGTGCCCTTCTTCGAGCCCTTGTAGCCGATCGAGCCGGCGGAGGACCAGGCGACCGTGTTGCCGTCCATGTCGGTGATGGTGACGATGGTGTTGTTGTAGGAAGCGTGGATGAACGCCTTGCCCTCGGAGAGGGAGCGCTTGACCCGCTTCTTCGTGTTCTTGCTGGTGCTCTTGGCCATTGGTCAGTCGTCCCTTACTTCTTCGGGGCCTTCTTCTTGCCGGCCACGGTGCGGCGCGGGCCCTTGCGGGTGCGCGCGTTCGTCTTGGTGGACTGGCCCCTCACCGGGAGGCCGCGCCGGTGGCGCAGCCCGCGGTAGCAACCGATGTCCATGAGGCGCTTGATGTTGAGGAGCACCTCGCGGCGCAGGTCGCCCTCGACCTTGTAGTCGCGGTCAACGACCTCGCGCAGGCGGCTGACCTCGGACTCGGTGAGGTCCTTGACGCGCGTGCTGGCGTCGACCTCGGCCTTGGCGAGGATCTCGGCCGAGCGACTCCAGCCGATGCCGTAGATGTACGGCAGCGCGGCCTCGATGCGCTTGTCACGTGGCAGGTCGACGCCGGCGATGCGCGCCACGCTCAGCCCTGCCTTTGCTTGTGCGTCGGGTTGCTAGAGCAGATCACGTAGACGCGGCCGTGACGCCTGATCACCTTGCACTTGTCACACATTGGTTTCACTGAAGCCCGTACTTTCATGCTCCAACTCCTACTCCTACTTGCGGTAGACGATGCGACCCTTCTCGGGGTCGTAGGTGCTGATCTCGAGGACGACGCGGTCGCCCGGGAGGATGCGGATGTAGTGACGGCGCATCTTGCCCCCGACGTGGGCAAGAATCTCGGGTCCTGCGTCCAGCTGGACGAGGAACGTCGTGTTCGGGCGCGCCTCGAGCACTACGCCTTCCGTTCGGATAGTGTCTTGCGTAGTCTCTTCCTGCCGCTCGCCACGCGGTTTCCTTGGTGGACCCGATCTCTTACGCGCCATGCACACCTCCTGGTGCGGTGCCGAGCGCTCTCGCGTCGCTCGCGCCGCCGTTAGCCGTCAGCACCCAAGGGCCATCTTCCGTGATGGCTACGGTGTGCTCGAAATGTGCCGCCAGACACCCGTTCTCAGTGGAAGCCGTCCAACCGTCGTCTGCGATGACGACGCGAGCGCGCCGCTGAGCCACCATGGGCTCGATCGCCAGTACGAGGCCGGGACGGAGTACGGGCCCCGTGCCGACACGACCGAAGTTGGGCACTTCCGGTCCCTCGTGGAACTCCCGGCCGATGCCGTGCCCCACGAACTCGCGGACTACCCAGAAACCTGCCGCCTCGACGACGCCCTGAATGGCCGCGGAAACGTCGCCCAAGCGGTTGCCGGCCTGCGCCGCCGCGATGCCGGCGGTCAACGACCGTTCCGTCACCTCGAGGAGCCTGCCTGCATCGACCGAGACGGTGCCGACCGGGTAGGTGCGCGCCATGTCGGCGGCGTAACCGCGGTAGAACGTCCCGATGTCGATCGAGATTATGTCGCCGTCCCGGAGGGGCCTGTCGTCGGGGAACCCGTGAACGACCACCTCGTTGGGGCTGGCGCAGATCGTGGCCGGGAAGCCGTTGTAGCCTTTGAAAGCGGGCTTCCCGCCGCGTGAGAGGATAGCATCTTCGGCCAGCGCGTTCAACTCGCGCGTGGTGACGCCGGGCGCCACGGCGGCCTCCACCACGGCGAGCGCCTCGCGGTTGATGACCGCGGCCTCCGCCATGATGTCGAGCTCCGCCGGGCGCTTGATGATCACTTGGACCGGCTTCCGAGGGCGGCGGCGATGCGCGCCGCGACGGCGGCGGTGGTGCCCACGCCATCGACGCTCACGTGCTTGCCCTTTCGCTCGTAATGGTCGACGAGCGGCGCGGTCTGCTCGCGGTAGACGGCCATGCGGCGCCGGATGGTCGCCTCGTTGTCGTCGGAGCGGCCCTCGGCCTCGGCGCGACCCAGCAGGCGCCTCACGAGTTCGGCGTCGTCGACCACCAGCTCGATGGCGGCGTCGACCTGGCTGTCGTAGCCGGCCAGCAGGTCGTCGAGCGCCTCCGCCTGGCCCGGCGTCCGGGGGAACCCATCGAGCAGGACCCGCACGGGCTCCATGGCGTCGAGCTCTGCCGCGACCATGCCGATGATGATGTCGTCGGAGACGAGCCCGCCTTCGTCCATCACGCGCTTGGCCTTCACGCCCAGCTCGGTGCCGTCACGCACGTGCGAGCGGAGCATGTCGCCGGTCGACAGCTTGCGCAGACCTCGGGCCTCGGCGAGGAGGTTCGCCTGCGTGCCCTTGCCCGCGCCGGGTGGGCCCATGAGCAACACGACCTCGGCGCCGTTCGCGCCAGTGCCTTGCGCGCTCACCTAGAAGCGCCTCCCGCGGCCGCGTATGCGACCCTTGGAGACGAAGCCCTCGTAGTGGCGCATCATCAGCTGCGACTCGAGCTGGCGCAGGGTGTCGAGCGCCACGCCGACCATGATGAGGAGGCCGGTGCCCGAGAACGCGAGCGAGAGCTGCTGCTGGCCCGTGAGCCAGGAGAAGGTCTGCGGCAGCGCGTTGACGAGGCCGAGGAAGAGCGCCCCCCACAGCGTGATGCGGTTGGTGATGCGGGTCAGGTGCTCGGTCGTCTGCTGCCCGGGGCGCACGCCGGGCACGAAGCCGCCGTACTCGCGCAGGTTCTCGCTGATGCGGCGCGGGTCGAACGAGATCTGGGTGTAGAAGTAGGTGAAGCCCACGATGAGCAGGGTGCTGAGGATGATGCCCTGCCACACGGACGGGTTGAACCAGGCGCCGAGCGCCTGGAGCCAGGCGATCTCCGGGAACGCCCCGATGAGGGTCTGGGGCAGCACGAGGATGGCGACGGCGAAGATGATGGGGATCACGCCGGCGGCGTTGACGCGCAGCGGGATGTAGGTGGTCTGACCGCCCATCACCTTGCGCCCGACGACCTTGCGGGCGTACTGCACCGGGATGCGCCGCTCCGCCTGCTGCACGAGCACCATGCCCGCGATCGACACGATGAGGAGCACGAAGTAGAAGAGGAGCCCGAACACGTTGGACTCACCGGCGCCGATGAGGGCGAACTGCTGCCCGAGGGCGCCCGGGAACGACGCCACGATCCCCGCGTAGATGATCAACGAGATGCCGTTGCCGATGCCGTACTCCGTGATCTTCTCACCGAGCCACATGACGACCGTGATGCCGGCCACCTGGGTGACGAGCACGACGAACCAGAAGAACGGACCGTTCGACCAGCCGACCTTGAGGGCGCCGGACGGGCCGATCAGGGCGATGGCCAGGAACAGCGCCTGGATGGCGCCGAGCGCCGTGGCGCCCCAGCGCGTGTACTGGGTGATCTTGCGCCGCCCCTCCTCGCCCTCCTTGGAGAGCTTCTCGAGGGGCGGGTAGGTGCTCTGCAGCAGCTGGATGATGATGCTGGCCGTGATGTAGGGGATCACGCCGAGCGCCGCGATCGAGAAGACCTCGAAGTTGCCGCCCGAGATGAAGTTGAGGAGCGAGAACACCCCGCCACCGAACCCGCCCGCCTTCAACGTGGCGATGTCGATCCCCGGCGTGGGGATGTGGACCATCAGGCGGTAGGCGGCGAGGAGTCCGATGGTGACGAGCAGCTTGGCCCGCAAGTCCGGGATGACCAGAGCATTGCGAAAGGCCTTCAGCATGCTTAGGCTCCCTCGGCCGGCGCCGCGGGGAGCACGACCTTGCCCCCGGCGGCTTCCACGGCGGCCAGAGCCCCCTTGGAGGCCGCATCGACCGTGATGACGAGGCCCGTGACGGTCAGCTCACCGTCGGCGAGGAGCTTGATGGGGTGGTCGGCGCGCCTGACCAGGCCGGCGGCGACGAGTTCGGCCGCGCCGACCTCGGCGCCGGCCGCGAAGCCGCCCAGGTCACGCACGTTGACGAGCTGCAGCGGCTCCTTGACGCGCGTGAAGCCGCGCTTGGGGAGGCGCATGATGAGGCGCGAGCGCCCGCCTTCCCAACCGGCACCCTGGCTGAAGCCGGAGCGGCTGGTCTGCCCCTTCTGGCCGCGGCCGGCGGTCTTGCCGCGTCCGCTGCCGACGCCGCGCCCCAGGCGCTTGCGGTCCTTCGTCGAGCCGGGCGCGGGCTTGAGTTCGTTCAGCTTCACCGCTTCTCGTTCCCTTCGATGACGAGCAGGTGCTTGACCCGCTCGACCATCCCGCGAGTCGATTCGTTGTCGACCACCTCGCGCACGTCACCGATCTTCTTCAGCCCGAGGGCGTTGACGGTGCCGCGCTGCCGCTTGGTGGTGCCGATGAGGCTGCGGACGAGCTTGAGTCTCATTCGGCGCTCTCCCGCACGCGCTTGGCCTCGTCGTAGGTGCGGAGCTGCTTGAGGCCGTCGATGACGGCGTAGGCGACGTTCGTCTGGTTGCGGCTGCCGAGTTCCTTCGTGAGGAGGTTGCTGTAGCCGGCCAGCTCGACGATGGCGCGCGGCACGCTCCCGGCGATGACGCCGGTGCCGGCGCCCGCGGGCTTGAGCATCACGCGGCTGGTGCCGTGCTCGCCCAGCACCTCGTGGGGGATGGTGCCCGGGTCCTGGATGGGCACGTCGATGACGTTGCGGCGGGCAACGTGCTGGCCCTTCTGGACCGCCACCGGCACCTCGCGCGCCTTGCCGAGGCCCACCCCGACGCGCCCGTTGCGGTCGCCGATGACGACCATTGCGCCGAACCGGAAGCGCCGGCCACCCTTGTAGGTCTTGGCGGTGCGGCGGATGAAGATGACCTTGTCTTCGAAGTCGGTGTCAGCCATCAGAACTCGAGGCCTCCTTCACGGGCCCCTTCGGCCAGGGCCTTGACGCGACCGTGGTACCGGAAGGAACCGCGGTCGAAGACGACGCTCTTGACCCCCGCGGCGAGGGCGCGCTCCGCCAGCGCCTTGCCGACGGCGGCGGCCTGCTCGGTCTTGCTGCCGGCCGGCGTGAGCGTCTTGCTGTTGGCCTCTGCGACGGTGGTGCCGTGCTCGTCGTCGATGACCTGGGCGTAGATGTGCTTGGCGCTGCGGAACACGGACAGCCGGAGCCTCCCGGTCTCGACCGGGCGGCGCAGGCGCCGGCGGGTGCGGTTGGCGCGACGTTCCTTGCGTGCGGTTATGGCGTTCATGCTCATTCCTATACCTGCCCGGATCAGCGAGCCGCGGACTTACCGGGCTTGAGACGGACGGTTTCGCCGGCGTACCTGACACCCTTGCCGTGGTACGAGTCCGGCGGCCGGAGCGCGCGGATGTTGGCGGCGACCTGGCCGACGAGCTGCTTGTCGATGCCGCTGACGGTGATGCGGGTGGGCTCGGTGGCCTGGATGGTGATGCCGGCGGGCGCCTCGACCACCACCGGGTGCGAGAAGCCGAGCGTCAGCTCGAGGTTGCTGCCCTTGTTAGCGCAGCGGAAGCCCACGCCGTGGATCTCGAGCTTCTTCTCGTAGCCCTGGGTGACGCCGGTGACGGCGTTGGCGATCAGGGTGCGCGCCAGGCCGTGCTGCGCGCGGTCGTCGCGGTTGTCGGTCGGCCGCACGACGTTGAGGGTGCCGCCCTCCTCCTTCAGCTCCATGCGGGGGCTGAAGACCACCTCGAGGCTACCCTTGGGGCCCTTGACTGCGACCTTGCCGGGCGCCTGGAGCTTCGTCTCGACGCCCTTGGGGAGGGCGATGGGTGAGCGTCCGATGCGCGACATCACCACACCTCGCAGACGATCTCGCCGCCGACGTTGGTGCGGCGCGCCTCGCGGTCGGCGAGCAGGCCCTTCGAGGTGGAGATGACGGCGAGGCCCAGCCCGCCGCGGACGACGGGCACGTGCTCGGCCTTGGCGTAGGCGCGGCGGCCGGGGGTGGAAACGCGCTTGAGGGAGTGGATGACCGGCGCGCGCTTGTGGCCGTACTTGAGGCCGATGCGCAGGTAGGGCTTGCCCTCCTTGTCGACCTCTTCGATCGACTTGAGGTAGCCCTCGGTCACGAGGAGCCGGCCGAGGGCCAGCTTGAACTTGCTCGCCGGCACGTCGACGCTCGCCTCGGCCTTGGCCACGGCGTTGCGGATGCGCGTGAGCATGTCTGCGATTGGATCCGTCTGCATTTACCTTCCTCCGTGGGGGCGGTTTCAGCGCGTGCGCGCCGACCTCTTCCCCGCTACTGCTTCGTCTCGCTTAGCTACTGCCGGCTGCGGTGGGCGCGGCGCGCGCCTCACCAGCTCGACTTGACGACGCCGGGCAGGTGCCCGAGGTGCGCCATCTCGCGCATGCAGATGCGGCAGACGCCGAAGTCGCGCAGGTAGCCGCGCGAACGGCCGCAGCGCGAGCAGCGGTTGCCGGCGCGGGCGCTGAACTTGGGGGTGCGCTTGGACTTGGCGATGTGAGCCTTCGTGGCCACTTGTCCTCCTTCCTTACTTGCGGAACGGCATGCCGAGGAGTTCGAGGAGCGAGCGCGCCTCCTCGTCGGTCTTGGCCGTCGTGACGATGGTGACGTCGAAACCGCGGGTGGCGTCGACCTGCTCGTAGCTGATCTCGGGGAACACCATCTGCTCGCGGATGCCGAGGCTGTAGTTGCCGCGGCCGTCGAAGCTGCTGGTGGGGACGCCGCGGAAGTCGCGGACGCGGGGGAGCGCGACGTTGATGAGCCGGTCGAGGAACGCCCACATGCGCACGCCGCGCAGCG
Organism: Trueperaceae bacterium; assembly: GCA_019454765.1. Lineage (NCBI taxonomy): Bacteria > Thermotogati > Deinococcota > Deinococci > Trueperales > Trueperaceae > Trueperaceae bacterium. Next base: position 21,663 of record JACFNR010000040.1, read on the forward strand.
TGACGCGCAGACCGACGGGCATGCCGGCGCGGACCTTGAAGTTGGAGACCGACTTCTTGGCGCGCGTGACGGCGGGCCGCTGCAGCGTGATGGCGGCGATCTCGCGGGAGGCCTTCTCGATGACCTTCGAGTCCTCGCGCGCCTCGCCGACGCCCATGTTCACCACGATCTTCTCGACCCGCGGGATGGCCATGGGGTTGCTGTAGCCGTGGCGCTCCGCCAGCTGCGGCTGGATGGCGGCGTACCGCTTCTTGATGGGGAGTTCGATCTTCTGTATGGTCATCACTCGTCCAACTGGCTGCCGCTCTTGACGGCGACGCGCACCTTGCGCCCGTCGTCGAGCCGGCGGTAACTGATGCGGGTCGGGACGCCCGCCTTGGGGTCGAGCAACTGCACGTTGCTGAGGTGGATGGTCGCTTCCTGCTCCACGAAGCCCCCGCGCGGGTTCTCCTGGGTGGGCTTCTGCGCCTTCTTGATGATGTTCACGTTCTTGATGAGCACGCGCTGGCGCTCGCGGTCGACGGCCATGACCTCGCCCTCGGAGCCCTTGTGCTTGCCGGCGATGACCCTGACGTTGTCGCCCTTCTTGATGCGCGACTTGGCCTGCGACATCACAGCACCTCCGGGGCGAGCGACACGATGCGCATGAACTTCTTCTCGCGCAGTTCGCGAGCGACGGGCCCGAAGACGCGCGTGCCGCGCGGCTCGTTCTGGGCGGTGAGGATGACGGCGGCGTTGCTGTCGAAGCGGATGGAGGAGCCGTCCTTGCGGTTCACTTCCTTCTTGGTGCGGACGATGACGGCCTTGACGACGTCGCCCTTCTTCACCGCCGCGTGCGGGATGGCGTCCTTGACGGCCGCCACGATCACGTCACCGACCGACCCGACCCACTGCTGGCCGGTGCCGAGGACGCGGATGCACTGGATGGTGCGCGCGCCCGAGTTGTCGGCGACGTCTAGGAAAGTCTCCTGCTGGATCATGTCAGTTCGCTCCCGCGGCCCTCAGGCGCGCGCCTTCTCCAGCAGGCGCGACACGACGAAGCGCTTGCGGCGGCTGATGGGGCGGCTGGCCTTGATCTCCACCAGGTCGCCGACCTGGTAGGCGTTCTCCTCGTCGTGCGCCAGGTAGCGCTTGGAGACGGTGACGACCTTGCCGTAGAGCGGGTGCTTGAAGCGCCGCTCCACGTTGACCGTCACGGTCTTGTCGGCCTTGTCGCTCACGACGCGGCCCTGCATGGTCTTGGTTACCTTCACCGTGTTCCCTCGGCCTTCTCCTTGGCGATGGTGAGCAGGCGGGCGATCTCACGCTTCGCCATCCGCGCCCTGCGCGGGTTGCTCGTGTGGCCGACCGCCGACTGGAGGCGCAGGTCGAAGAGCTCCTCGCGGCGCTTCTCCACCTCGGCGGCGATCTCGCCGGCGCTCATGTTCCTGACCTCATTGGGCTTCATCGTAGATCTCCCGCTTGACCATCTTCACCTTGATGGGGAGCTTGTGGCTGGCGAGGCGGAACGCCTCCTTGGCCTGCTCCTCGGTGACGTTGGCCACCTCGAACAGGACCCGGCCCGGCTTCACGACGCTGACCCAGTACTCCACCGCCCCCTTGCCCTTACCCATCCGCACTTCCTGCGGCTTCTTGGTGACGGGCTTGTCGGGGAAGATGCGAACGTAGATCTTACCACCGCGGCGGAAGTAACGGCTCATGGTGACGCGCACGGCCTCGATCTGGTTCGACTTGATCCAGGCCGGCTCGAGCGCCACCAGGCCGTAGTCGCCGAACGCGACGTAGTCGCCGCCCTTGGTGGCGCCGGTCATGCGACCGCGCATCTGCTTGCGGTACTTGACGCGCTTGGGTAGCAACATGGCTCAGCCACGCTCCTTACGGGCGCGCGGTCGCGCGTCGCGAGCTCCGGGCTTGCCGCCCGCGCCGTCGCGGCGCCTGGCGCCGGGGCGCCGCCGGCGCTTCTTGTCGTCGTCGACCTTCGGCCTGGGCAGGACGGCGGCCTTGCGCTGCTTGTCGCCCACGATCTCGCCATGGAAGACCCACGCCTTGACGCCGATGACGCCGTAGGTCGTGTTGGCGCGCGCGGTGCCGTAGTCGATGTCGGCGCGCAGCGTCTGCAGGGGCACGCGGCCGTCGGCGTACCACTCGGGGCGCGCCTGCTCGGCGCCGCCCAACCGGCCGGAGCAGCGGATCTTGACGCCGCGCGCGCCCGACTCCATCGTGCGCTGCACGGCCTGCTTCATGGCGCGGCGGAACGCGAAGCGGCGTTCGAGCTGCTCGGCGATGCGCTGCGCGATGAGCGCCGCGTTGGTGTTCGGGTTGGGGACCTCGGTGACGTTCACCCCGATGGTGCCGGGGATCTGCGCGCTCAGCTTGGTGCGCAGCGCCTTGATGGCCTCGCCCCCGCGACCGATGACCACGCCGGGCTTGGCCGTGTGGATGGTCACGTTGATGTTGTGCGCCGCGCGCTCGATGTCGATGCGGGCGATGCCGGAGTGGCCGACGTCCTTGTTGACGACCTTCCGGATGAGCTCGTCCTCTTGCAGGAGGCGCGGGTAGTCGGCCGGCGCGGCGTACCAGTGCGCGGACGGCTCCTTGTTCACGCCGAGCCTGAAGCCGACGGGGTTGATCTTATTTCCCACTACGTTCCTCCAGGGTGATCGAGATGCTGCAGGTGCGCTTGCGCATCAGGTCGGCCCGGCCGCGTGCGCGGGGCAGGAAGCGCTTGAGCGTTGGGCCCTCGTCGACCTCGATCGCCTTGACGAAGAGGCTGTCCTCGAACATGTCGTGGTTGTTGACGGCGTTGGCCTTGGCGCTCTTGAGCACCTTGAGCATCGGCAGCGCCGAACGCTTGTCGGTGAAGCGCAGGATGTCCTCCGCGGCGGTCACGTCCTTGCCGCGGATGAGGTCCGCCACGAGCCGCGTCTTGCGCGCGGTGATGCGCAGCTGGCGGAGGGAGGCCTTGGCTTGCTGCGCCACGGTCACTCCTTACGCGAGCCGGAGTGGCCGCGGAACGAGCGCGTGGGCGAGAACTCGCCCAGCTTGTGCCCGACCATGGTCTCCTGCACGAAGACGGGGACGTGTTGGCGCCCGTTGTAGACGCCGATCGTGTGGCCGACCATCTCGGGCACGACGGTGCTGCGGCGGCTCCAGGTCTTGATCACGCGCCGGTCGCCGGAGGCGTTGGCCGCGTCGATCTTCTTGAGGAGGTGGCCGTCGACGAACGGCCCCTTCTTTAGGCTGCGGGCCATGTTCAGCTCCCCTTCCGGCGCCGCACGATGAAGCGGCTGGAACCCTTGCGCTTGTCGCGGGTCTTCAACCCCTTGGCCTGCTGGCCCCAGGGGCTGACGGGCGGGCGTCCGCCCGTCGAGCGACCCTCGCCACCGCCGTGCGGGTGATCGACCGGGTTCATGGCGCGACCGCGCTGGTGCGGCTTGCGGCCCAGCCAGCGGGTGCGGCCGGCCTTGCCGATGACGACGTTCTTGTGCTCGCTGTTGCCCACGCCGCCGACGGTGGCGTAGCACTCGCCGTGCACCTTGCGGAGCTCGCCGGAGGGGAGGCGGAGCGTGACGTACGCGCCGTCGCGACCCTGGATCTGGATGCTGGTGCCGGCCGAGCGGGCGAGCTGCGCGCCCTTGCCCGGGAGGAGCTCGACGGCGTGCACGACCGCCCCGATGGGGATGAAGCGCAGCGGCATGGCGTTGCCGACGACCGGTTCGGACTCGGCGCCGCACACGACGACGCTGCCGACGCTCAACTTGTCGGGAGCGAGGATGTAGCGCTTCTCGCCGTCGCGGTAGTGCAGCAGGGCGATGTTGGCGCTCCGGTTCGGGTCGTACTCGATGGTGGCGACCTTGGCGGGCACGCCCTCCTTGTCCCGGCGCCGGAAGTCGACGACGCGGTAGCGGCGCTTGTGGCCGCCGCCACGGAAGCGCGTGGTGATGCGCCCGTGGTGGTTGCGACCACCCGACTTCTTGAGGGGCTTGACGAGCGACTTCTCGGGCGACTCGCGCGTGATCTCGGCGAAGTCGAGCGTGGTCATGCTGCGCCGGGAGGGGGTGTACGGCCTATAGCTCTTGGTTGACATCGGCTACCCGCCTCCTTAAGACAGGCCCTCGAGCTGCTCGATGCGCTGCCCGGCCTTGAGTGTGACGATGGCCTTCTTCCGCTCGGGGCGGCGGCCGGCGAAGCGGCCGAGGCGCTTGATCTTGCCCTGGACGTTGATCAGGTTGATCTTGACCACGTCGACCTTGAAGACCGTCTCGATGGCCTCGCGGATCTGGACGCGGTTGGCCTTCGGATGGACGTAGAAGGAGTACTTGCCGGCCTGGATGGCCTGGACGGCCTTCTCGCTGAGCACCGGCGCGAAGATGACGTCGTGCGGGTTCATGCCGACTCCTCCGCCCCGTCGAACAGCTTGGCGTCAGCGATGACGCGGTCGGCGCGCAGCACGTCGTAGACGTTGAGGCCCGCCGTGGCGAGCACGTCGATCCACGGCAGGTTGCGAGCGGCGCGGCGGGCGAGCTCGTCGTCGGTGACGAGCAGCACGCGCTCCTTGCCCTCGAAGCCGTGGGTCTTGGCCCAGGCGACGAACTCGCGCGTCTTGCCGTTGACCCCGAAGGAGTCGACGAGCGTGAGGCGGCCGTCGTGGGCGCGCGCGGCGATGGCCATCTGGAGGCCCAGGCGCCTGACGCGCTTGGGAAGGGTGTAGGCGTACGAGCGCGGCTGGGGGCCGAAGGCGGTGCCGCCCCCCACGAAGATGGGGGCCTTGCGGTCGCCGTGGCGGGCGCGGCCCGTGCCCTTCTGCGGGTAGATCTTGGCGGTGGAGCCCGACATCATGCCGCGCGTCTTCGTGGCGGCGGTGCCGCGGCGGCGCTTGGCGAGCTGCCAGCGTACGACCTCGTGCAGCACGGACTCCTTGGGTTCGGGCAGGTCGAGGGTGACCTTGCGCCCGCTGCCGATGACGTCGATCGTGACCGACATCAGCTCACCTTCCTCTTGGACTGGCGCACCTGCACGACGCCGCCGTTGGGTCCGGGGATGGAGCCCTTGAGCAGCAGCAGGTTGTCCTCCGGGCGCACCTCGACGACCTCGAGCCCCAACACCGTGACGGTCTCGCTGCCGTACTGCCCGGCCATGCGCTTGCCCTTGTAGACGCGGCCAGGGAACTTGCGTTGGCCGATCGAGCCGGGCGAGCGGTGCTTCTTCTTGACGCCGTGGCTGGCGGAGAGGCCGCGGAAGTTCCAGCGCTTCATCACGCCGGTGGTGCCTCGGCCCTTGGAGACTCCGGTGACGTCGACGGCCTCACCGGCCGCGAACACGTCTGCCTTGACCTCGTCGCCCTCCGGCGCGTAGTCGCGGAACTCCACCAGGTGGCGGTGTGGCGCCACGCCGGCGCGCTTGAAGTGGCCCGCCGCGGGCTTGTTCACCGCCTTGGCGGAGAGCTCGTGCCACCCGAGCTGCACCGCGGCGTAACCGTCGGTGGCGGGGGTCTTTCGTTGCACCACGGGGCACGGCCCGGCGAGCACGACGGTCACCGGCACGAGCCGGTCGCCTTGCCACACCTGGGTCATGCCCACCTTGGTGCCGAGGATTCCTTTCACTGTCAGCGGCCTCCGACGGTCTTTATCTCGATGTCGACCCCGGTCGGGAGGTCGAGGTGCATGAGGGAGTCGATGGTGCTCTTGGTCGGCGACTTGATGTCGATGAGCCGGTTGTGGGTCCGGATCTCGAAGTGCTCGCGGCTGTCCTTGTCGGAGAACGGTCCGCGCAGCACGCAGAAGCGCCTGATGCGAGTGGGGAGCGGCACGGGGCCGGCGACCTTGGCGCCGGTGCGGCGCACGGTCTCGACGATCTTGGTGGCCGACGAGTCGAGGCTACGGTGATCGAAGGCCTTGAGCTTGATGCGGATGCGTGGGGTCGCCATGGTTACTTGAGGACGGCGGTGACCACACCAGCACCAACCGTACGCCCACCCTCACGAAT
>JACFNR010000041.1 GCA_019454765.1 Trueperaceae bacterium
CGCGCCAAGGACATCCGCCACTGACCTGCGCGGCGCCACCGGAACTAAGCTCGAGTCAGGACGCGGAGCGAGGCGCAGAGCAGTGCTGGCCACGTCGACTAGGAAGGTGTGAATCGCGTCCTGGGAAGGGGCCGCGATGAACAAGAAGTGGGTCTACCAGTTCTCCGAGGTCGGTGAGGCCGAACGGCTGGCCGGCAGCTGGGACGGCGCCAAGGCCCTGCTGGGCGGCAAGGGGGCCAACCTCGGCGACATGACGCGCCTGGGCGTGCCGGTGCCGTCCGGCTTCACCGTGACCACGGAGGCGTGCAACGCCTACCTCGCCGAGGGCGGCCGGTTCCCGGAGGGGATGTGGGAGCAGGAACTCGCGGCCCTGGCGCGAATGGAGGCCGAGACGGGCAAGCGCTTCGGCGACCCACAGACGCCGCTCCTCCTCTCGTGCCGCTCGGGCGCGAAGTTCTCCATGCCGGGGATGATGGACACCATCCTCAACCTCGGCCTGAACGACGAGGTGGCCAGCGGCCTCATCGCCCTCACCGCCGACCCGCGCTTCGTCTACGACTCGTACAGGCGCCTCGTGCAGATGTTCGGCAGCGTCGTCCTTGGCGTGGCCGACGAGGTGTTCGAGGCCGTCATCACGGCGCGCCGCAAGGCGGCCGGGGTCGAGGTCGACGCCGAACTGAGCGCCGAGGACTGGCGCGAGGTCACCCGCAAGTTCAAGGAGATCGTCCGCACCTTCACGGGCAGCCCGTTCCCCGAGGAGCCCATCGAGCAGCTCAAGTTGGCCACCGAGGCCGTGTTCCGGTCGTGGAACGGAAAGCGCGCTGTGGATTACCGCAACGCGGCCGGCATCAGGCACGACCTCGGCACCGCCGTGAACATCCAGGCCATGGTGTTCGGCAACATGGGCGACGACTGCGCCACCGGCGTGGCCATGAGCCGCAACGCCACCACCGGCGAGGATCACCTCGAGGGCGACTTCCTCGTCAACGCGCAGGGCGAGGACGTGGTGGCCGGCATAAGGGTCACGCAGCCCCTCCACGAGCTGGAAGAGATAATGCCCGAGGCGTACGCCGAGTTCGCGGCCATCGCCGAGAGGCTCGAGCGCCACTACCGCAACATGCAGGACATGGAGTTCACCATCGAGCACGGCAAGCTCTGGGTGCTCCAGACGCGCGACGGCAAGCGCACGGCGCAGGCCGAGGTCCGCATCGCCGTCGACATGGTGCGCGAGGGCCTGATCGACGAGCGCACGGCCGTTAGCCGCGTGAAGCCCGAGCAGGTGGACTACTTCCTCCACCCGCAGTTCGACGTGGCGGCCCGCAAGGAGGCCCGCCGCCTGGCCGGCGGCCTCAACGTGTCGCCCGGCGCGGCCGTGGGGATGGTCGCCTTCGACGCCGACACGGCCGAGCGTTGGGCCAAGGACGGCCGCGACGTCATCATGGTGCGACCCGAGACGAAACCGGACGACGTGCACGGCATGCTCGCCGCGCGCGGCATCCTGACCAGCTCGGGCGGCCGCACCAGCCACGCCGCTCTGGTGGCGCGGCAGTTCGGCAAGCCCGCGGTGGTGGGCGTGGCCGCGATGGCCATCGACCTCGAGCGCCGCGAGGTGAGCGTCGACGACCTCGTCATGCGCGAGGGTGAGGTCATCTCCATCGACGGCACCACCGGCGACGTCTTCCTCGGTGCCCTGCCCACGGTGGTCCCCGACATCGACAACCCCTACCTCACCGAGCTCCTCGCCTGGGCCGACAAGATCCGCACCCTGGGCGTGCGCGCCAACGCCGACTACCCCGCCGACGCGGAGCGCGCCCGCAAGTACGGCGCCGAGGGCGTGGGCCTGGCCCGCACCGAGCACATGTTCTTCGAGGCCGACAGGCTGGGCATCGTGCAGCGCATGATCATGGCCCGGACGCCCAGCGAACGCGCCGAGGCGCTCGAGGCGCTCCTGCCGCTCCAGCGCCGCGACTTCGAGGGGCTCTTCCGCGCCATGGACGGACTGCCCGTCATCGTGCGGCTCCTCGACCCGCCCCTCCACGAGTTCCTGCCCGCCCACGACGACCTCATGGCCGACCTGGCCGACCTCAAGATGCGCCTGCAGCACTTCCACACCCTCGCCGAGATGGACGGCGCGCTCACCGTCATCCGGCAGAAGCAGGACCACCTGGCGCGCGTGACCGAGCTGCGCGAGGCCAACCCCATGCTGGGCACGCGCGGCGTGCGGCTGGGGATCCTCATCCCCGAGGTGACCCGAATGCAGGTGCGCGCCATCTTCGAGGCGGCGTGCGCCGTCAAGCGCGACGGCGGCGACGTGCGGCCCGAGGTGATGATCCCGCTCGTCTCGCACGTGAACGAGCTGAGGAGCCAGAAGCGCGCCCTCGAGGAAGAGGCCAAGCTGGTCATGGAGGAGCAGGGCGTGACGGTGGACTACCACTTCGGCACCATGATCGAGGTGCCGCGCGCCGTCCTCGTGGCCGACGAACTCGCCAAGGAGGCTCAGTTCTTCAGCTTCGGCACCAACGACCTCACGCAGACCGCCTTCGGCGTGAGCCGCGACGACGCCGAGAAGGGCTTCCTGATGCACTACCTCGAGCACGGCATCCTCGAGGAGAACCCGTTCGCCACCATCGACGAGGCGGGCGTGGGCCGGCTCATCGAGCAGGGCACGCGGCTCGGGCGCGAGGCGAGGCCCGAGCTGGAGGTCGGCATCTGCGGCGAGCACGGCGGCGACCCGGCGTCCATCTACCTGTGCCACAAGTACGGCCTCGACTACGTGAGCTGCTCGCCCTTCCGCGTGCCCATCGCGCGGCTGGCGGCGGCGCACGCGGCGCTCAAGCACGAGGCGAAGAACGGCGCCGGTGCGCGCCCGCACGTCGGTGAGGTCGTGACGGCCTGAACGACGTCTAGACCGGAGGGTTAGACGAGCGACGCCCCGAGCGGCCCTGCACCAGAAGCGTCAGGGCCGCTCGGCCGTGGGGTGCACCTGCGGGACCAGCCCGCGGCGGAACAACGCGGCCACGGACGGTGGGGTGAGCATGACCACGCGCGCACTGGGCGCCAGCGTGAGCCCGGGCCGGGAGTAGCCGCCGGGCGACCATCGCTGAAGGCCGCCGTCCCAGGCCAACCAGGCGCTACCGCCGTGCTCGATGAACGCGCCCGTCGGCACCTCGCCGAAGGCCACCTCGTGGGTCACCTTGCCGCCGCCGCGCCGGGCGCGCTCGGCATGAAGCTGCCGGTCGATGAGTGTAACCGGCATGGCGCGCGGATCGCCCAGGTCGTGCGCCCCGCACCAGAGCGCCTTGAACTCTTGGTAGCGCTCGCGCCTGCACTCGCCGCACGGGCGGTGACCCGCGGCGAAGGCGGTGGCCTCGTCGAGGAAGAAGAGTTCCGAGTAGCGGTGGGGGCTGAACACCTCGCGGTGCCTGCCCTTGAACTCGAGCCGGCAAGTGACCCACGCCCTGTGGCGCCACGGCGCCACCACCCGCTTGGCGTCGTCGTGGAGCACGCCGCGGTTGCCCAGCCAGGCGCCGCGCTCCGGCACGGCGTTCAGGTTGCCCCAGGGGTCCACGCGGTTCTGGAGTGGCAACTTCGTCCTCTCGCGCCCCGGGCTGGCGCCGGCCGTCCTGCCCGGGTACCGTTCGGGCATGAAGGCGGCTGCCCACACCATGTCCACCCCGCGGCTCGAGCTCCTCCCGGCGCTCGACCTCTACGCGCGGCTCGGCTTCGACGGCGTGGAGGTCCTCTACACGGAAGGTTACCCCTGCGCGCTCCACCCGAGCGCGGCGGAGGAAGAGGTGAGGCCGCTCCTCCAGCGCCTCAGCGAGACCGGCCTCCGCGTGGCGCAGCTGACGCCGTACGCGAACGCCTTCGACGACGAGGACCCGGCCGTGCGGGAGGCGGCCGTCGCGGAGATCGAGCGCTGCATCGAGCTGGCCGGCCGCCTCGGGTGCGGCAACGTGCGGCTATGGGCAGGGCAGGAGCCGGAGCCTGGCGAGGGGCCGGGCCGGTACGAGCGCCTGATTGACGCCCTTAGGGGTCTCGCCGCGAAGGCTGTCGCCGCCGGAGTGAGCCTGAACATCGAGAACCACGCGGGTTCCTACGCTCTCTGCTCCGAGACCTCAGTGAGGATCATCGAGGCCGTGGGGGCCGGTCTCGGGATCACGTACGACCCGGCGAACCTGCTGCAGCTCGGCGAAGGGGAACCCCTGCGCGCGCTCGAGCGGCAGCTGCCGTACGTGAGGCACGTCCACTTCAAGGACCTGCGGGCGCTGGGGGACCGGAAGTACGAGATAACGCAGGTAGGTGAGGGCGACGTGCCTTGGGCGGAGCTCATGCCCGTGCTGCGGGCAGGCGGTTACGCCGAGTACTTCTCTACGGAGTACGAGAAGCGGTGGCACCCGGACGAGCTGCCGGAGCCGGAGGTGGGGTTGAGGCACGAGCTGAGCGAGCTCCGGAGGTTGTGGGTCTGACAAACAGTACGAGACTAGACAGGTAGGTGAGGGCGACGTGCCTTGGGCGGAGCTCATGCCCGTGCTGCGGGCAGGCGGTTACGCCGAGTACTTCTTGGAAGCGGTAGTCCGTGTTCCTGGTGTACCTGGTAGCGGGGTTCTGGGTTGTTGGAAGCGCCTGTAGCTGTCTTGGCTTGCAGGCGCTTGTGGTGGGGTCGTTTGCGGGCGGGTTACTCCCAGTATTTGGGGTTCTTGCGGTTGGCGAGGATGGCGAAGAGGTCGCTGGCGGCGCGCTCGTCGATGCCGATGGTCAGGAAATCATCGATGATCAAGAGCTCGAGCTAGTGCTCGTGCTCGCCGTCGTCACCCTCATGATTGGCGCCTGGTCCGTACCCCCAATGCTCGCGCTCCTCGGCTGACCCGCACCGCACGAGACGGTAGTGGCGGGCTGTCATGGCCCGCCACTCTTGTTAGGTTCGGTGTTCCTGTTGGGTCAGGAGATGGGGATGCGGTCGCTTCCCACGCGCACGGCGATCTCGATGTCGCCGCCCAGCGCCTGCGCGTACGCCCTTAGCGTCGACACCTGCGCTGTGTCGATGTCTCCGCGTTCGATGCGAGACACGCGCGACTGAGAGACGTGCAGGCGCTCGGCGACGTCCTCCTGCCGCAGCCCGAAATGGTCCCTGAGCTCGGCCAGCTTGTAGGCGCGCTCGTCAGCAATCATGCGAGCCTTGTGCTCCTGCGCCTTCTTCTCATCAAGGCGGCCCTCTTGGACGGCCTTCGCTCGAACTTCACGCCACTTCTTCATCACTCTTACCGTCACAATCTCTTTGCTCGCCTCGGTTCGGCTTCAGTCGTACTCGCCTGCTAGCCACTTCTTGTAGCGCCCTTCGGCTACCGGGATGTTCTCCTCGTACCACTCGCTAAACTTGCCTGACTTGTCGCCGGCCACGAGGAGCACCGCATTGCGGGCAGGGTCGAAGGTGAACAGGACGCGAACCTTGCAGTCCCCACTCGAGCCTGGTCACAACTCCTTGAGGTTGTGAAGCTCCGAGTCGTTGATCTTGTCGACCAGGGGCCGGCCGAGGCTGGGGCCCCGCTCCTCCAGGAGGTCGAGAGCGGCGCCAACCAACTCTGTCGTTTCCGGATCCAACTGCTCGAACCACTCGTTCACCTCCCGAAGCAAGACGATCTCCCAAGCCACACCCAGGCTATGACACAAAGGTTCTATGACGTGTGTTCCATGTCGCGCGCTTGGCCTTGTCTGACGCTGCACGCGAACGCCGACCCGTTTGAGCGGAACGGGTACCGTAACGGTTACCGGCCGCGGCAGTTCAAGACGCGCGTGGGGACCCCGCACCTGCTGACCCCGGGGGCGAATTGCCACTGTTTCGGCGGTAGCCCTTCATAGAGCAGCATTCCATGACGTCTCACCACCGTGCCGGCCCACAGGTCGTTCGACGGGAACGACGCCGCCACGGGCACGATTCTCATCCTGCGCGACAACCGCGAACCGCGCCCGACCGTGGAGGTCCCATCGTCTTCACCGCGAGCTCCACGCGAGCTCCCGGCCGCCTACGTGCATCTGGACCCTTCGCGGACGCCTCGATTGGCCTCACGATCAGCGGCAAGAACAAGGCCATCCAGGTTCATTGGCGAGCGCGGCCCCCTCACCGCACGGTGAACGTCAAGAACCCCTCGATGACGTGCGTGTCGACGGAGAGCACGCGCCAGGCGAGCAGGTAGGCGCCCGGGCTCAGCGGTTCGCCCAGGGTCAGGTTCAGTTGCGCGGCGCTGCCGGAGCGCGGTCTTAGGGCGAAGGCCACCTGCCCCACTTGCTCCTCTCGTTGCGCGAGAACGGTCGACGCCATGGGGCCGGCCACCGCGTCGAGGCGCGCGGCGTAGTCCTCGGCGCCCGGTTCCAGGTCGGTGACGACCCGCACGAGCTTGAAGGTCGAGAAGCCCGTCTCGACGGGTTCGCTGAACTCGAGGGAGATCTCCGTTACCGGCTCGCTCGTCACCTCCCCCTCGACTGGGGAGGAGGTGACGAGGTAGGCGTGGGCGTAGCCGAAGCTCACGGCAGTGGCGACGACGAACGCAGCTAGGGCGCGCCTCACGGTAGCGAGATGTCCTTGATGTCCATGATGGCGGGTTCGGTGTGAGCCACATGGTCGAAGGTCAGGTCGATGGCCGTCGTGCCAACGTAGCCCTTCACGCGGAATGTGTACTCGCCTGGGGCCGTGGGCAGGAAGTTGCCCGTGTACCAACCTTCCTTGTCGCGGTTGGCGCGCAGGGTGAGCTTCACCTCGCTGCCAGCGGGACCCAAGACCCACGCGTCCAGGCTCTTCTCGAGGCCCGTTACCGGGTTGCCGTTCGCGTCCCTTACGGCGAGGTCGATGCCGTTGAGCACGTTGGTGTAGGGCGGGTTGACGAGGTAACCGACGATCACCCGGTAGGCGCCGTCAGTGACCTCGATGGATTGGTGGGCGTGAGCTAGGGGTAGGGCGGCGGAGGCCATCGCCAGGGTGAGGACGGCGGTTGCGATATTGCGTAGGTTCATCGCTCACTCTCTCAGGTAGTCTGCCCATCGCTGCAAGTTCTCGATGGGGGAGGTGCTCGAGTCCTCGGCGGTGTGGGGGAGCGCGCTGGTGGTCAACCAGGCGGTCGCGACGAACACGGCCAGGAGGAGCGCGAGCTCGGTGGTCAGGCTGCGGCGCATGCGGAGGTCAGTCTCGTCGCGTCGCGCCGCCGGGAGCAGCCCGAAGCGGTTCCAGGCGGCGAGGGCCACGGTCAGGGCCACGATACCCACCTTCACCAGCCAGGCCGTCGCGTAGGGCGACGCCACGAACGACGCCGGGTCCGACGAGTGGACGAGGGTGGAGATCACCCCGGTGAGCGTCAGCAACAGGACCGTCAGGAGGCCGATGCGGGAGAGGCGCTCGAGCGTGTCGAGCTTGAGCGCCTCGGCGCCGTCTCGCCAGACGGGTGCGGCGCGGGCGGCGAGGACGGCGCCCGCCCAGACCGCCACCGCCCCGTAGTGCACGAGGTCGGTGATCATGGGCCACGTCCCGCCCATGCCGGCGGCGTGGCTGGCGTAGCTGTAGGTGGTTAGGAGGGCGAGGGCGAGCGGCCACCGCAGCAGGCGCAGCCACGGGACGGCCACGGCGGCCGTGAGGGCCGCAGCCACGGCGGTGCGCGCCACGACGGCGTGGCCGTGCCTTGTGGAGCTCAGGTACGAGACGAACAGGTCCCACTCCGCGTGCCCCAGCAGTCGCACGAGGTTCACCACGACCTCGAGCGCGCTGGCGAGCACGAGGGCGGCGAGCGCGGCGTACAAGGCGGCGGCGAGGGCCGGCGTGAGGCGCTTGGTGGGGAGGAGGGTGGGCGCCACGCTCGTGCCGGCGGCGATCGCCGCGCTAAGCAAGGTGACAGCTTTCGCCAAGATGACCAGCATCGAGTCTCCATGCGGGCGACGGGGCAAGGGCGTCTGCTTGCCGGGGTGCCATTCGGGCGGTGACCGCGCGTTATCGGGGTCGGGCGGTCACAGGCCGCCCGACCCGTCGGGATCCGTGACTAGTCGGCCGTGGCCGGTGGCGCGCGGGCCCTGGTGCCACCGACGGTCAGCTGTGCCGGGCGCGCCTCGGGTCCCTCGAAGGGCTCCGCGGCCGGGATCCGGCCCACGGAGGCGTCCAGCGTCGGGGTTGCAGCGGCCACGCTGAGCAACCCGACCTGGATCAACGTGTGGTGGTGGTCGGGCGTGCCTTCGGGGTGGGAGTGCCCTGGGAACTCGGCGTGCCCCGCGCGGACCGGCCCGACCGCGACGAGGGCGAGCAGCGAGCCGATTAGGACTGCGTGCGCCACGGATCGACCGACGCTGGCGGGCCGCGCGCGCCGTAGCCGCGACGGCAGCCTAGCGTGGAACATGACCAGGTTGTATCACGTGCCCGAACTGCACCACTCGCGGCTCGTGGCTGACGCCGACGCCGAGAACCTTAGTCCGCCTTTGCCATGAGGGGCTTCGTGGTGGCGGTTTCAGGGTCGTGAATGCCCTTGGGTGTGGGTTGGGGTTGGCGGTTCGTGGTTGCAAACTGGGTCCTACCTCTGGCTATCCGTGGTCATACTTCAGGTATGCTTGGCCATGGCTACGACGACGATCAAGGTCCCCGTCGAACTGCGTGAACGCATCGGTGCACGCGCCAAAGCCGTGGGCGTGACCGCAGCAACACTGCTGTCGGATCTTCTCGACGAGGCCGACAAGCGTGACCGTTGGGCCAAGGTCGGCGAGATGTTCTCCGATATGCCGCCCGACGATGACTACTGGGAGGAAATGGCCGCATGGGACGCCATAGCCGTAGGGGCCACGGATGAGTAGGTTCGAGGCGCTACGGCGAGGCGATCTGGTCTGGGCGAGCCCCGATCCAGCGGTAGGCAGCGAGCAGCGGGGGAGGCGCCCCGCGCTCGTGGTGGCGAGCACCGAGTACCTGCGGCACCTTGGGCGCCTCGCCGTGGTCTTGCCCGTGACCAGTCGTGCCCGGGGGTGGCCAACACACGTCCCACTGCGGGGGTCGGAAGTCGGGCTGGGAGTGCCCAGCTTCGCCATGACCGAACAGGTTAGGACCATCGATCGCCTGCGGATCGAAGGCCTCTTCGGACGTGTGGATGCGGCCACGTTGCGCGACATCGACTTCTGGCTGCGCAACCACCTATCCCTCAACTGAGGTAGCAGCGTACTCGGGTGCGCCCGGCAGCGCTTTGCCGTCGGCGGCGGGGCGCACGACGTCGAGGGTCGGGCGGGTGGCCGCGGCCCCGCCGCCTGCGAGCCCGGCGGCCGCGCGATCGTGGCGGCTGGCCAGCAGCGCGCCCACCCCCACCAGGGTGGCGAACGCCAGCGCCGCCAGCGCCGTGCCCTTCAAGAGCGGGTCGAGCGCGGCGCCCGCGCGCGTGGCCACGCGGCGCTGCAGCGCGGCGAGGAGCGGCAGCGTGACGAGGAAGAGGAGCTGCCACGGCGAGCGCCAGTCGAGCAGCGCCGCCGCCAGCGCGAGGAGCGGAGCGCCGGCCAGCAACGCCAGGTGGTAGGTGCGGCCTCCGCCCTGGCCGAGGCGCACGGGGACCGTCAGCTTGCCGGCGGCGCGGTCGCCCTCCAGGTCGCGGAGGTTGTTGACGTTCAGCACGGCGGTGGCCAACAGGCCGAGGGCGGCGGCGGTCGGCAGGTGAGGCGCCGCGAACGCGCCCGTCTGCAGGTAGTAGGTGCCGAGCACCGCCACGGGTCCGAAGAAGAGGAAGACCATGGCGTCGCCGAGGCCAACGTAGCCGTACGGTCGGCTGCTGCCGGTGTAGGCCCACGCCGCCCACAGCGCAGCGAGGCCGAGGGCGAGGATGGCCGCCGCGGCCGGCAGCCCGATCGTGGCCAGGGCGGAGAGCACCAGGGACACGCCCGCCAGGGCCGCCAGGGCGGCGCTCAGCACCACGCCGCCCAGCATCTGCTTGCGCGTCACCCGGCCGCTCTGCACGGCGCGGCGCGGGCCGACGCGCTCCTGGCCGTCCGCGCCGTGGACGCTGTCGCCGTAGTCGTTAGCGAGGTTGGAGAGCACCTGTAGGAGCACGGCCGTCGCCAGCGTGAGGGTGGCGGTGCCCCAGCGCACACCGCCGTCGGCGCCCGCCAGCATGACCCCCAGCGCCACGCCGGCCACGGCCAGCACGAGCGTGCGCGGCCTGACGGCCTCGAACCAGAGGGCGAGCGCGCTCACCGCGCGCCCTGCCAGCGCGTGGCGCGCGCCTCGAGCCAGCTGATGATGCCGAAGAGGGCGCTCCCCAGGACCGCGATCGCCAGCACGCCCGCGTACACCTTGGGGTAGGCGAAGCGGTTCCACTGGTCCACCACGATGTAGTACCCGAGCCCCACGTTGTTGCCTATCGCCTCTGCGATGAACAGCACGGCGATGCTCGTGCCGACGCTCACCTTGAGCGCGGTGAGCACCGCCGCGGCGCTCAAGGGCGCGTACAGGTAGCGGAGGCGGTGACGGCGCCCGCCGCCCAGGGCGGCCATGGAGTCGAGGGTGGCGGCGGGCACGCGCGCGAGCGCGTCGCGCACGATCACGTAGACCTGGAAGAAGACGATGAGCGAGATCAGGAAGACGATCGACGGGTCGCCCAACCCGAGCAGGAACACGATGATGGGCAGGAACACGATCTTGGGGGTGGGGTAGAGGAAGTAGACGAGCGGCGACAGGAACGAGTCCACGAGCCTGCTCTCGGCGGCCAGCACGGCGAGCGGCGCCGCCGCGGCGCTGCCGGCGAGCACGCTGAGCAGGACCCGCCTGAGGCTCGCCCAGCCGTGCGTCAGGAGAGGCCCCTGCACCTCCGAAACGAACGTGACGAGCACCGTCCACGGGGTGGGCAGGAAGCTACGGTCCAAGGAGGTGGCGGCCAGGTGCCACACGAACACGAGCAGCGCCAGGTCGACGGCGAGCGCCACGCGCGGGTCGACGGCGGGCCGCCTCACGCGCGCAGCCGCTCCCTTATCTCGCCGCACAGCCGCTGGAACTCAGGGTCCGCCCTGCTCGGCATGGCACCGCCGAAGGGCGTGTCCACCACCTCCGCCGCGACGATGGGGGCGTGGCGCGTGACCAGCAGCACCCGGCTCGACAGCAGCACCGCCTCCTCCACGCTGTGCGTGACCATCACGGTGGTCTTCGTTCCCTCCCGCGCGAGGGCGAAGAGCTCGCGCTGCAGCCGCTCGCGCCCCAGCTCGTCGACGGCGGAGAGCGGCTCGTCGAGCAGCAGCAACTCGCTGCCGAGCGCGAACTGCCGCGCCAGCGCCACCCGCTGCCGCTGCCCGCCGGAGAGCTGCCCCGGGAAGCGCCCCATCAGGGCGCCCAGGCCGAGCCGCGTCAACCACCGCTCGGCCAGCTCGCGCCGTTCGGCCCCGCCCACCCCCTTGATGGCCAGCGCCACCTCGACGTTGCGCCGCGCCGTGTACCACGGCAAGAGACCGTGATCCTGCAGGAGGAGGCCCACCGGCCCGCCCGGGCGCAGCACCGGCCGGCCGCCCAGCAGCACGCTCCCGGCGTCGGGAGCGCGCAACCCCGCGGCGAGGTAGAGGAGCGTCGTCTTGCCGCTGCCCGACGGGCCGATGACGCTGCAGAACTCCCCCGCGTCCAACCGCCAGTCGAAGCCGGCGAGGACAGGGTGATCGTGCCCGTACCCGAAGGTCACCCCCGAGAACTCGAGGAGGGCACCGGGCGGCCGCCGCTCGTTCACCTCGGGGCGGGACGGCGCCTCACGGGGCGGTGACGAAGCGACCGTCGACGAGGTCCTCGTACGGCAGCGGAGCGTCGATCATGCCGACCTCCACCATCCAGGCCTGCACCTCGGCCAGCTCCGCCTCGCTCGGCACGCGGGGCGCCGCGAAGGTCGGCACGGCGTACGTGGCCATGATGGGTTCGGGGATGCGGATCTCGTTGTGGCGGTACCGCTCCGGGTCGGCGTCGATGGCAGCCACAGCATCCTGGTAGGCGGCGAGGAAGGCGCAGACGTCGCCTGGGCGCTCGTCCAGCAGGCGCTGTGTGACCGTTAGCGCCACCGGCACGAACCCCGTGGCCGCGTCCGTCAGCACGGCCGTGGCGCCCTGCACCTGCGTGGCCAGGGTCGTGAGCGGTTCCGGCAGCAGCGCCGCCGCCACCAGCCCCTGGTTGAGCTGCTCGAGCCGGAGCGGGATGGCGCTCACCTCCAGGTAATCGGACGGATTCGGGTCGTAACCCGCGTCACGCAGCAGCTTGGTGGCCATGTACTCGGTGACGGTGTTGTGGCCCACCGCCACCTTCGCCTCGCCCGCGCGCAGCGCCGCGACGAGGTCGTAAGGCGTCTTCAGCCCGCTGGCGGCGCTCGTGACGATGGAGAAGAACGGCACGCCGGGCGCGAAGCTGTCGTGGCGCACGATCTTGAGGGCGTCGCCGGCGGCGACCTGCAGCACGGCGCCCATCACGTCGTTGTTGCCCACGTCGAGCCGGCCCGTCTGCAGGCCGATGGAGCGGTCGCGGGCGCTCTCGAGCGGAACGAGCTCGACCTCGACGCCGCGCGCCGCGAACAGCCCGCTCTGCTGCGCCACGAAGATGGGCAGGGTGTTCATGACGGGCAGGACGCCGACGCGCACGGGCTGCCCGCTGGTGGCGGGGCACTGCTGGGCGAACGCGGCGCCCGCAGCGGCAAGGAACAAGAGGGTGAGGAGGGTCCGTCTCACCGCCCCAGCCTACCGCGGCGCCCGGCGGCGGCGGACGAACGTCCTGCGCGTGCGTGCTAGCCTTCGCCCAACGACGCTCTGGAGGTCACGATGACTACGCTCGCCGGCCATCTCCTCGCGCGCGCCGGGCGGTCGCGCCGGGCGCTGGCGGTCCTCGTCTCGCTGTTGGCGATGGTGGCGGCGCCCGGCGCCGGGGCGCAGGGCGCGCCCATCCCCGAACGGTTCGCGACCACCGTGAGCGACACGGACTACCCCGGTTCCGACCTGTTGGCGCTACCGGACGTCACGCTCGAGCGCTGCGCCGCCGCGTGCCTGCGCGACGGGGCGTGCGCCGCCTTCACCTTCGACCAGCGCCACGGGATGTGCTTCCTGAAGGGCGCCGCCGCGGCGCCAGTGTCGTTCGTTGGCGCCGTCTCCGGCGTGGTGAGCGAGCAGGCGCCCGCGGCGCTGGAGCGGGCGCGCCAGGCGGCGGCGACCATCACCTTCCTCACAGAACACGACTTCGCCGCGGCGCTCGAGCAGGCGGCCGGCATGGCGCAGCGCTTCTTCGCCGAGGGCAACGACGAGGCCTGGCTGCTGACGCAGTCGCGCGGCATGGCCGCGGGGTCGGAGGTCACCTACACGGGCGCGGCCGTGACGGTGGCCGACAGCGGCGCGGCCTGGGCGCGCTACGCGGAGGCGCTCCTCAGGCTCGCCGACGCGGTGCCCAACCGCGCGTACGAGCGGGAGAGCCAGGCCGTGCTGGCGGCGCTCAACGCCGCGTTGCGGCTCGAGGGCCGCGAGCGGGCCGACGCCCTGCTAACGCTGGCGCGCGCCCTCGAGCGGCGCTACCGGGGCGAGGCCGCCCTGGGCGCCGTGCGGCTCGCCGACTCGCTCGTGTCCGGCATCGCCCGCGACGACCTCAGGCGCCTGCGGGAGGCGTTCGGCTTCCGGGTGCTCAGCCACGAGGTGGACGCGCGCACCGCGGCGCCGCGCATCTGCGTCACGTTCTCAGACGACCTCGCCGCCGCCACCGACTACGACCAGTACGTGCAGCGCGACGTGAGCGGACTGGCGCTCGAGGTCGAGGGCCGGCAACTGTGCGTCTCAGGGATCGCCTACGGCGAGAGCTACCACCTCACGCTCCGCGCCGGCCTCCCCGGCGCCGACGGCGACACGCTCGTCTCACGCGTGCCGCTCGACGTCTACGTGCGCGACCGGGCGCCGCAGGTGCGCTTCCCGGGGCGCGCCTACGTGCTGCCCGCCGTGGGCCCGCGGTCGCTGCCGGTGGAGACGGTCAACGCCGACCACCTGGAACTCGCGCTGCTCCGGGTGTCGGACCGGAACGTGGTGGCGACCATCAGGGACGGCACGTTCCTCAGGTCGCTCGGCGGCTGGGAGGGTCGGCGCTTCGAGGAGGACCTGACCGAGAGCGTGTGGGAGGGCGAGGCCCGGCTCGAGAGCGACCTCAACCGCGAGGTGACCACGCAGCTCCCGCTCGCGGAAGCGGGCGACCTGGCGCCCGGCGTCTACGTCCTGCGCGCCAAGGTGGCCGGCGCCGACGAGTACGAGTCGCCACCGGCGCTGCAGTGGTTCCTCGTCTCCGACCTCGGGGTGACCACCATGGCCGGCACCGACGGGGTGCACGTGGTGGTGCAGCGCCTGTCGAGCGGCGAGCCGGTCGAGGGCATCACGGTCGAGCTCGTGGCGCGCTCCAACCGCGTGCTGGGCGCGACGACCACCGACGCGAGCGGGCACGCCCTGTTCGCTGGCGCCCTCGCCCTCGGCGCCGGCAACGCCGCCCCCGCGCTCGTGCTGGTGACCGCCCTCGACGACATGGCTGTCCTCTCCCTCGAGGAGCCCGAGTTCGACCTCTCCGACCGCGGCGTGGCGGGCCGCGTCGCGCCCGGTCCGCTCGACGTGTTCCTCGCCACCGACCGCGGCGCCTACCGCCCCGGCGAGACCGTGAACCTGACGGCGCTCGTGCGCGACAACAGGGCCGCCGCCGTGCCGGGGCTGCCCCTCACGCTCGTGATGCTGCGCCCGGACGGGGTGGAGTACTCGCGCACCGTGTCGCACGGCGAAGGTGCCGGCGGCCACGTGCTGGCGCTGCCGCTCGGCGCCGCGGTGCCGCGCGGCGCGTGGCGCCTCGAGGCGTACGTGGACGTCGAGGCGCCGGCGCTCGCCACCACCACGGTGCTGGTCGAGGACTTCCTGCCGGAACGCATCGACGTGGAGCTCGCCCTGCCGGGAGGCGACCTCGTCGACCCGGCCGCGCCCCCCGCCCTGAGCGTGCAGGCCGACTACCTGTTCGGCGCCCCGGGCGCGGATCTCGCGGTGGACGGCAGCGTGACGATCACGCCCACGGCCGAGCTTCCGGGCTGGGCCGGTTACAGCTTCGGGCGGTTCGACGAGCGTGTGGAGCCGCAGCGCCGCACGTTCCCGAGCGGGCTGCGGACGGACGCGACGGGCGCGGCCACCGTGCCGCTCCCGCTCGCGCGGCTCGCGCTCGCCGCCCGCCCCTACCAGGCGACCACCACCGTGACGGTCATCGACGGCTCGTCGCGGCCCGTAGAGCGCACGCTGACCCGGACGCTGCGGCCGAGCGCCACCGTGGTGGGGATCCGGCCGGCCTTCGACGGGCCGCTCCCCGAGGGCGCCGAGGCCGGGTTCGACGTGGTCTTGGTGAACCCCGACCTCACAGCGGCCCGGGGCGACCTCACCTGGCGCGTCGACCGGGTGGAGACGCGTTACCAGTGGTACGCGGTCGACGGCCGCTGGTACTGGGAGCCCGTCACCGACCGCCGGCGCGTGGCCGAGGGGACCGCCGCCACCGACGCCGGGCCCGTGCGCGTCAGCGTGCCCGTGGACTGGGGCAGGTACGAGCTGCGCGTCGTCGGCTCGGGCCGGGCGCCTGCGAGCGCCTCGCTGCAGTTCAGCGCCGGGTGGGCCTCGGCCGACACCACGCGCGAGACGCCCGACCTCCTGGCCGTGTCGCTCGACGCGACCTCCTACGCCCCCGGCGACGTGGCGCGCCTGCGCGTCGACGCGACCGAGCCCGGCGTGGCGCTCGTGGCCGTCCTGACGGACCGGGTCGTCGACCTGCGGCTGGTGGAGGTCGCCGCCGAGACGACCGTCGAGCTGCCCGTGACCGACGAGTGGGGGGCGGGCGCCTACGTGACCGCCAGCCTGATCAGGCCCAGCGGCGGCGCTGAGCGGTTGCCCGCGCGCAGCCTCGGCCTGGCGCACGCCGCCGTCGACCCGGGCCCGCACCTGCTCGCCGTCACCCTCGCGGCGCCCGCCGAGACGCGCTCCGGCGGTCCCCTCGCCGTGACCCTCGAGGTGCCCGGGCTGCCCGACGGCGCCGGGCACGCCACCGTGGCCGCCGTGGACGTGGGCGTGCTCAACATCACCGGCTTCGAGGCGCCCGACCCGGCCGGCCATTACTTCGGCCAAAGGCGCCTCGGCGTGGCGCTGCGCGACCTCTACGGTCGCCTCATCGACGCGCGCCAGGGCGCGATCGGCGAGGTCCGCTCGGGCGGCGACGCCGGCGTGGAGACGAGCGCCGGACCGGCGCCGGCGGAGGAGCTGCTCGCCCTCTTCTCGGGACCCGTCGTCGTGCGCGACGGCCACGCCGAGGTGCTCTTCGACCTCCCGCCGTTCGGCGGCACCGTGCGGCTGATGGCCGTCGTGTGGACGGACGCGGCCGTCGGCCAAGCCGTGAGGGACGTGCTCGTGCGCGACCCCGTCGTCATCCAGGCGAGCCTCCCGCGCTTCATGACGCCCGGCGACGAGAGCAGGCTGCACCTCGAGCTCACGCACGTGACCGGGCCGGCGGGCGAGGCCCGCCTGGCCGTGAGCGGGCACGGGCTCGCCGCGGGACCGGCCGTGGTGCGGCTCGCCGAGGGCGGGCGCGCCGTGATCGACCTGCCGCTCGCCCCGACGGAGCTCGGCGAGCACACCTACCGGATCGACCTGACGACCCCCGGCGGGGTGACGTTGACGCGCGAGCTGCGCCTGACCGTCATGCACACCGACCCCGAGACGGCCCGCGCCGATCGCACGGTGCTGGCGCCCGGCGAGAGCTTCACCTTCGGCGCCGACGCGCTCGCCGGTTTCCTCCCCGACACCGCCCGCGCCACCCTCTCTACCGGGCTGGGGGGCGCCTTCGACGTGCCCGGCCTCGTCCTGAACCTGCTCGAGTACCCGTACCACTGCACCGAGCAGATCGTCTCGAGCCTGCAACCGCTCCTGCTCACGCCCGCGGTGGCGGCGCGCCTGGGCCTCGTGAGCGAGGACGACGTCCTGGCGCGCGTGCAGGCGGGCGTCGACCGCGTCCTGACGCGGCAGGACCGCCAGGGCGCCTTCGGGCTGTGGGGCGTGGGCGGCTACGACCTGTGGCTCGACGCCTACGTGACCGACTTCCTGCTGCGCGCCGAGGCGGCCGGCGCCGTCGTGCCGGAGGCGGCGCTACGCGGCGCCCTCGACAACCTCCGCAACGGCGTCGCGGTCGCCGGCTCCATGCAGGACGGCGCCGCCCCCTACGCCTTCGCCTTCTACGTGCTGGCGCGTGCCGGCGAGGCCGTGATCGGCGACCTGCGCTACTACGCCGACACGTACGCGGCCGCCTTCGACACGCCGCTGGCCGCCGCCCAACTGGCGGGCGCCCTCGCCCTCTACGGCGAGCAGGCGCGCGCCGACGCCATGTTCGCGCAGGCGCAGGACCTCGCCAGGCGCGGCGGCGACGTCACCGATTGGCGCAGCGACTACGGCACGCGCCTGCGCGACGCGGCGGGGCTGCTCGCCCTAGCCGCCGAGGCCGGCGCGCGCGCCGTGGACCTGCCGGCGCTCGTGGCGCGGGTGGCCGGCGGCGGTCAGGCGGCCCTACTGTCGCCGCAGGAGGCGGCCTGGGCGCTGCGCGCCGCTGCCGCGGTGGCGGACGACGCCCGCGGGCTCGAGCTCGACGGCGAGGCCGTGACCGGCAACGTCTCCCTGCGCTACGAGGGGCGCGACCGCGTGCTGACCAACGGCGGCGACGAGGAGGTCGTGGTGACGGTCACGACCTTCGGGGTGGCGGCGGAGGCGCCGCGCGCCGGCGGCGTCGGCTACGACGTCAGCCGCACCTACTTCACCCCCGACGGGGCGCCGGCCGACGTGAGGAGCGTGCGCGTGGGCGACCGGCTCGTCGTCGTGCTGGACGTGCGCCCGCAGGCGGGCGTCCCGCAGGGGCGGCTGATCGTGGACGACGCGCTGCCCGCCGGCCTGGAGATCGACAACCCCGACTTCCTGACGTCGGGCGACGTGAGCGCCTTCGCCTGGCTGCGGTTGGCCGGCACCCCCGAGCTCGCCGAGTCCCGCGCCGACCGCTTCCTCGCGGCCATCGACCAGAGAGACGGCACGCCGCTGCGGCTGGCGTACGTGGCGCGCGCCGTCTCGCCGGGCACGTTCCACGCAGCGGCGCCGTTGGTGATGGACCTCTACCGGCCCGTCAACCGCGCCGTGGGCGAGACGAGCACGCTGGTGATCGGGCAGTGACGGCCGACGGTGGCGTCCCGCCGTGACCGGCCCGTTGGAGCCGGGGAGCCCGTGGGCGCGCGTTGCCGCCGGCGCTCCCCGGCCCGGCGCCGCGCCGCCCGGCTGACGCTCCTCGGGCTCGCCGCCGCCGTGGCGGCGGCGGCGTGGCTCGGCTTCGACCGGTGGGTGGCCGCCACCGAGCTGCCGCCACTCGCCCCCGCCGTCTCGGCGGAGGTGCTGGCCCGCGACGGGCGCATGCTGCGGGCCTACACCGTCGACGACGGTCGCTGGCGCCTGCGCGTCGACGCCCGCGGCGTCGACCCGCGCTACGTGGCCATGCTCCTCGCCTACGAGGACGGCCGCTTCTACGGCCACCGCGGCGTAGACGTGACGGCGTTGGCGCGCGCCGCGTTCCGCTCGCTCGTTGCGGGGCGCGTCGTGAGCGGCGGTTCGACGCTCACCATGCAGGTGGCGCGCCTCCTCGAGGAGGGCGCGACGGGCTCGTGGCGCGGCAAGCTGCGCCAGATCAGGGTGGCGTTGGCGCTCGAGCGGGTGCTCGACAAGGACGAGATCATGGCGCTCTACCTCCAGCTCGCGCCGATGGGCGGCAACCTGGAGGGGGTGCGGGCCGGGAGCCTGGCGTGGTTCGGCAAGGAGCCCACGCGCCTGACGGAGGCGGAGGCCGCCCTGCTGGTGGCGCTGCCGCAGGCGCCCGCCACGCGCGCGCCGGACGCCCACCCGGCGGCGGCCGCGGCGGCGCGCGAGCGGGTGTTGCGCCGCGCCGCCGCCGCCGGCGTCGTGACGGCGGAGGCGGTCGACGCCGCGCTGCGCGAACCGCTCCCGACCGCGCGGCTGCCCTTCCCGGCGTTGGCGCCGCACCTGGCCGACCGGCTGCGCGCCGAGGCGCCGGACGCGGCGCTGCAACGCACCACCCTGGACGCCGACCTGCAGGCTGCCATGGAGGCGCTGGCGAGGGGGGCGCTTGTCGGCCTGCCGCGCCAGGTCGCGGTCGCGCTGGTGGTGGCAGACGCGGATTCGGGCGAGGTCCTGGCCGAGGTGGGCTCCGCCGACTACGCCAGCGCGGCGCGGCTCGGCTACGTCGACATGACGACCGCCCTGCGCTCGCCCGGTTCGACGCTCAAGCCGCTCGTTTACGGTCTGGCGTTCAGCGACGGCCTCGCCCACCCCGAGACGCTACTGAACGACCGGCCGGAGGACTACGGCGGCTACGCGCCGCAGAACTTCGACGGCGTGTTCCGCGGCCCCGTAACGGCGCGCGAGGCGCTGCAGGCGTCCCTCAACCTGCCGGTGGTGGCGCTGACGGAGGTGCTTGGACCCGCTCGGCTCCTGGCCGCGTTGCGTGCCGCCGGGGTGGAGGTCGTCGTGCCCGGGGACGCCGCCGGGCTGGCCGTGGCGCTTGGCGGCGTGGGCGTGAGCCTGGAGGGGCTCGTGCAGCTCTACGCGGCCATCGCGCGCGGCGGCGAGGCGCGGGCGCTGCGGGTGCGGGCGGGCGGGGCGGCCGGGGAGGGCGAGGCGCCCACGCGGGGCGAGGCGCCCACGCGCGGCGAGGCGCCCACGCGCAGCGGGACGCCCGCGAGCAGCGGGACGCCCGCGAGCAGCGGGACGCCCGCGCGCCCGCGCCTCATGACGCCCGAGGCGGCGTGGCAGGTGGCCGACATCCTGGCGGGCGCGCCGCGGCCCGCCAACCTGCCCGACTGGCCGCTCGCCTTCAAGACCGGCACGTCGCACGGCAACCGCGACGCCCTCGCGTTGGGCTTCGACGGCAAGCACGTGGTGGGCGTGTGGGTCGGCCGTGCCGACGGCACCCCCGTGCCGGGGATGCTCGGCGTGGAGGTGGCGGCGCCCATCCTGTTCGACGTCTTCGCTCACCTAGGCGGGCCGGTGCCGCTGCCCGGTCCGCCGCCCGGGGCCGCCTCCGTCGGGTCGACGAGCGACCTGCCGCCGCACCTGCGCCAGTTCGGGGCGCGCGACGTGAGCGTCGACGACGCGCCGCGCCTCACCTTCCCGCCCGACGGCGCCGTGCTGACGCCGCTGCCCGGCGGCGTGCCCGTGCGGGTCGAGCGCGGCACGGCCCCCTTCACGTGGTTCGCGAACGGCGCCCCCGTGCTCCTGGGGAGCTACGAGCGCGAGGCGCGCCTGCCGTTGCCGGCGGCCGGGTTCGTGACCGTGGCGGTGGTGGACGACGCCGGGCGCGCCGCGCGCGTGAGGATCGAGCTGCGCTGAGCGGGGATCAGCGCGGGGCCGTCAGGAACGCCCGCAGTCCGTCCACGTCGTCGGTGTTCAGCAGGTCGACGCCGGCCTCGAGCAGGTGCGCCCACACCCGCTCGCGCGCGGGGCCGGGCTCGTCGGGGGTGCCCCAGAAGCGGAGCGCCTGCCCGTGGGCGTGGGCGGTGGCGACCATGGCCGCGAGGCGGCGCCCCTCCTCGGGCGGTGCCCGTCCCGCGCCGCGCCAGGCGAAGAGGGCGCGCCAGTCGTCGCTGATGAGGGGCATGACGCCCGCGTCGGTGAACGTCCCCAGGTCGCCGCTGCGGCCGTCGAGGGTGAGGACGTGGTCGCCGAGCGCGGCGGGCGGCGGGCGGTTGCCCGAGAGCATGACGCGCACGGGCGCTGGGCCGGCGCGCGGGTCGACGAGGTCCGGGTAGCGCGCCAGCAGGCGCCGCGTGGCCGCGAGGGCGGGCCTGGCCGCGGTCTTCACGTCCAGGTGGAGCCACAGCGGGTGCCCACCTTCGAAGAGGCGGCCGCCGCGCTCGCTGACGAGGGCGCGCAGCGGCTCGAGGTAGAGGCGCCTCAGTGTGTTGCCGGGGCGCAGGCGCCGCGCGTCGTGACCGACGAGGACGCGGCCTGCGAGCACGAAGGCGTCGACCTCGACGTGGGTGAACCCGGCCGCGAGCGAGCGCGCCAGCGGCGGCGTGAGCTCGCAGTCGCGGTGCGAGTAGGCGCGCGGGAGGGGCGAGCCCACCGCGCTGGTGATGCCCGCGCGCGGCGGCTCGGGGCGCTGCCCGCTCCTCACCCGCTCAGCCTTCCAGGGCAGCGACCTCGGCTGGGGTGAGCGGCCTATCGGCGGCGATCCGCAGCTCCCGGAACTCCGCCCCCGACCGGCAGCCGACGATGGCGTGCATGTTCATGGGTTGGCTGAGCGCGTACTGGAGCGCGACCTGGCTCGGCGTCAGGCCGCGGGCGCGGGCGAGCGCCCGGACCCGGTCGCGCCGTGCCGCGTTGGCGAGCGTGTCGAAGACGCTCACCTCGAGTTGCGGGGCGGGTGCGTTCGGGGTGGCGGCGAAGTAGCCCATGGCCAGGCTCGACCAGGCGAGGACGGGCGTGCCGGTCGACTCGTAGAAGGCCCGCTCGGCCGCCCCCTCGGGGCCGGAGATGCTGACGCAGCCCGGCCAAGGGGGCGCGACCGGCACCGCCAGGCTGAAGTGCGGGCTGCTGGCCGCCACGGGCTCCATCTCGCTCGCGCGCGCGTACGCGTTGGCGGCGGCTATGCGCCCGTGGTGCCAGTTGGAGACGCCGTAGGCGCGGATCAGGCCGCGCTCCCTCAGGTCGTGCAGGATGGTCATCACGGTGCCCACCGGCACGGTCTCGTCGTCGCGGTGGAGGAGGTAGAGGTCCACCACGTCGGTGCGCAGGCGCTCGAGCGAGCCGGCGAGGTCGGCGACGATGTCGGCGCGGGTGATGCGGTTGCGTCCGCCGTAGGGGTGACCGCCCTTGGTGATCAGGAACAAGCCGTCGCGGCCGCCGCGCGCCGCCAGCCAGGCGCCGAACGCGGCCTCGCTGGCGCCGCCGCCGTAGTTCTCGGCGAGGTCGAAGGTCGTCGCCCCGGCCGCCGCGACGGCGTCGAGGAGGGCGACGACGTCGGCCTGCGTCATGCCCGAGAGGTGCGCCGTGCCCTGGATGAGGCGGTCGGCGCGCTTGCCGGCGACCTCGAGCGTCACGGCGCCACCCTCGTGGGGAGCGTCCGGGCAGCGCGGGTCATAGGCCGAGGCCCGCCAGGTAGTCGCGGTTACGCCGCGCGCTCTCCTTGGGGGTGCCCATGCCTGGGAGCACGTCCTGTTCGACGGTCACCCAGTCGGCGTAGCCGTGGCGACGCAGCGCGGCGAGGACCGCCGCGAAGTCGATGCTTCCCCGCCCCAGCTCGGAGTAGAGGCCGGCGCGTACGGCCGTGACGTAGTCCCACCCCTCGGCGCGAGCGCGCGCCGCGACCGCGGCGTCACAGTCCTTGAGGTGGACGTAGCGCACACGCTCCCGGAAGCGCTCGAGGCCGCGGGCGGCGGTCAGGCCGTCCTCGTCGGGCGCGCCGGCGCCGTACACGTAGTGTCCGGTGTCGAACACGAGCCCGACGAGGTCGGGGTCGGTGGCGGCCAGCAGCCGCTCGATCTCGTCGGGTGTCTCCACGAAACTGCCGCAATGAGGATGGAAAACGGTAGACAGACCGGTCGTGTCACCCACGATCCTTGCGGTGGCGTTCACGTTGGCCGCGACGATCGTCCACTCCTCGTTGCTCAGGCCGAGCGCGGCCGTGACGCGGCCCGCGTTGCGGCTGCGGGCCGCGTCCGTCCCGTCCTGGTCGGCGAGGACCAGGAGCGGGCGGCGCGCCCCCGGCTCGGCGCCGGCCAGGAGGCGGGCGAGACGCTCCAGGCGCGCGCGCTCGCGCTCGACGACCCCGGGCTCGCGCAGCGCCACCCCGAAGTAGGCGCCCAGCAGGGTGAGGCCGCGCGCCGCCAGCTCGGCGCGGAGAGCCGCCGGGTCGGTCGGCATGTAGCCGTAGTCGCCCAGCTCGGTGCCCGTGTAGCCGGTGGCGGCGAGCTCGTCGAGCATCCGGGCCCAGCCGACCCCGGGATCGCCCCGCCCGACGAGCCCCCAGGAGCACGGGGCGTTGGCCACCCGGATGGGCGCGCCGGGCCGGCCGGCGCCCACCTGATCGAGACCTGGAACCGTTGCCACCTGAGCTCTCGCCTCCTAGGCCCGCGTCGCGGCCGGCGCTACCCACGCGCCGCCCCGGCAGGCCACCTTGGGGCCACAGTCTGGCGCATGGACGGGCGCCCTGACAAGCGGCCGCGCGGGTTACCTGGCGGCGGTCCGGTGCCGACCGTGCGCCCGTCATTGACAGCGGGCGCGGCGGGCGTCTAGCATCGAACCAGTTCGAAACCTCGGGGAGGTCCGCGCTGATGTGGTCGGCGTCAATGCGTGCACGACGCTACCGAACCGGTTCGATGACGGCGGGCGGCGTGGGCGCGTGAGCACCATCCGAGACATCGCCCGCCAGGCCGGCGTGGCCGTCTCGACCGCCTCGCTCGCCCTCAACGGCGACGAGCGGGTGGCGCCCGACACGCGCAAGCGCGTGCTGGCCGTCGCCGAGCGGCTCGACTACCACCCCAGCCGCACGGCCAAGAGCCTCTCGAGCGGCCGCACCTGGTCGCTCCACCTGCTGAACCCGATGGGGGAGGCGGGCCTGTCGTCGAGCTTCTTCACCCGCTTCGTCCACGGCGTCCACGACGTGGTCCACACCCGCGACTACACGCTGGCGCTCACCGTGCTCGACGACGAGGCCGAGGCCCGGGACCTGCTCGGGAAGCTGATCCTCGAGCGCTGGACCGACGGCGTCATCCTCATGAACCTCTCCGAGGAGGAGCCGCTCCTCGCCAAGCTCCTGCAGCACGACTTCCCGCACGTGCTGCTGGGCCACAGCGGCCTGCCGGGCATCACCAGCGTCGACAACGACAACGTGGCCGTCGGCCGCGACGCCGCCCGCCACCTGCTCGAGCGCGGCCGCGCCCCGCTCCTGTTCCTCAACGGACCCGAGGCCCACGCCTTCGCGCAGGAGCGCGCCCGCGGCTTCGTGGCCGCCCACGCCGCCGCCGGCGTGCCGGTCGGGCCCGACGCCGTCCAGTTCGGGGTGCAGACGGCGGAGGACGCCCGCGCCCGCCTGGGCGGCCTCCTGGCGGGCGGCGGCGAGTACGGCGGGGTGCTGGCCAGCAGCGACGAGCTGGCCATCGGGGCGCTCCGCGCCCTGCGCGACGCGGGCCGCCGCGTGCCCACGGACGTGGCCGTCGTGGGAATGAACGACGACGCCCTCACCGAGTACACGGACCCGCGCCTCACGAGCGTCGACCTGAACGCAGCCGAGCTCGGCCGGGTGGCGGCCGAGCTCCTCATCCGCAGCATCGAAAGGCACCCGCCTGAGCGTCGGCTGGTGGCTCACCGCCTGACGCAACGAGACTCGAGCTAGGGGACAAGGGCATGCCGACCGCCGCCGACCGCCGCTTCACCGCCTACATCGTCCCGCACACGCACTGGGACCGCGAGTGGTACCAGCCGTTCCGGGTCTTCCAGGCGCGCCTCGTGGACGTCATCGACATGGTGCTGGAGCTGCTCGAGGACCCTGCTTACCGGCGCTTCACCCTCGACGGTCAGGCGGCCGTGCTCGAGGACTACCTCGAGCTGCGCCCCGAGCGCGAGGCCGACCTGCGGCGTTTCGTGCAGGCCGGTCGCCTGCGCATCGGACCGTGGTACGTGCTGGCCGACGAGTTCCTCGTCAGCCCCGAGGCGCTCGTCCGCAACCTCCAGTTCGGCCGCCGCGTCAGCCGCCGCTTCGGCGAGCCACTCCCCGTCTGCTACACGCCGGATTCGTTCGGGCACGTCTCCCAACTCCCCCTCCTCGCCGCCGGGTTCGGACTGCCCGCCGTGGTGTTCCAGCGCGGCATGGGTGAGGACGGCGAGCGCCTCGGCAGCGAGTTCCTCTGGCGCGCCGCCGACGGCGAGACCGAGCTGTTCGCCGTACACCTGATCGGCACCTACTCGGGCGGCACCGCCATCGGTCACGTCGACTGGGAGCTCACCGACCCCTACGACCCCGACCTGGCCCTGCGCCACCTGCGGGCCGCCCTCTACGGCGTGAGCGGCGACGAGCTCGCCGACCTGCCCCGCTGGTTCGCCGCCTCGCTCGAGCGGGTGCGTGGCGGCCTGACCGCCCACGCCAACGGGCGCGCCCTCGTGCTCCTGAACGGCTCCGACCACCTCTTCCCGCAACCGAACCTGCCGCAGGTGATCCGTGAGGCCGACGCGGCCTTCCCTGACGTGGAGTTCGTGCAGGGCGACGTCGAGGAGTACGTGGCCGCCGCCAGGGCCAGCGTGGGGCCGCTACAGGTCTACCAGGGCGAGCTCCGCGGCAGCCGCTACCAGCACATCCTCGCCGGCGTGTTGTCGGCGCGGCTCTACCTGAAGCGCGCCAACCACACCGGTCAGACCCTGCTCGAGCGGTACGCCGAACCGCTCACCGCCCTCGCCTGGTGCGTGACCGGCTGCCAGCCCCGCGCGCTCATGCGCGAGGCGTGGCGCCTGCTGCTCCTCAACCACCCCCACGACTCGATCTGCGGCTGCTCGCTCGACTCCGTGCACCGCGAGATGCTCACGCGCTTCGAGGGCAGCAGGCAGCTAGGCGACGACCTCTGCCGCCGCGCCCTCGCCGACCTTGGCGGGCGCCGTCCCGCCAACATCCAGGACGTGCACGCCGCCGCCAAGGACGCCGTCACCGTCTTCAACCCGCTGCCTTTCCCGCAACGACGCGTCGTGCGCCACGTGCTCGAGCTGCCGGAAGGGGCCGGCCGGCGCCTGGCGGTCAGCGACGAGGCCGGCACCCCACTGCCGTTCCAGGCGGAGGTGAGCGCGGTGTACGCGCCCGGCCGCAGCGACCTGAAGCTGGACCGCGTCGCGCTGGAGGTCCTGGCGGACCTGCCGCCCCTGGGGCTCGCCAACCTGGCCTTGACCCAGGCTGCTGGGTCCGCCGGTGAGCGGGTCGCCACCGACCTCGGCGCGCACGCCGACCACGACGGCGTCATCACCCTCGCGAACGAGCACCTCGAGGTCACGGTGACGCCGGCCGGCGCCGTGACGATGCTGCACGTCGCCAGCGGCCGCCGCCACGAGCTGCGCCTCCGCCTCGAGGACCAGGCCGACGCCGGCGACGAGTACGACTTCTCGCCCCTCAGGGGCGAGGCGCCCGTCACGTTCGCTGCCCCGACGCGGCGGCCCACGCTCGTCACGGCGGGCCCCGTGACGGCCACCGTCCGCCTCGACTACGAGCTCGAGATCCCGGGGCGCCTCGCCGACGACCGCCTCTCGCGCGTGGGCGTCGCACGGATCCCCGCCACCATCGACCTTGCCCTCGCGGCCGGCGACCCCGCCCTCGGGGTGACCGTCCGCATCACCAACGCCGCCATGGATCACCGCCTGCGCCTGCGGCTCGACAGCGGCGTGGACACCAACAGCGTGTGGGCCGACGGACACTTCGACGTCGTCGAGCGCCCGGCGCGACCTGCCGCGCGACCCGACTGGTTCCAGGCCCCGCCCCCCACCAACCACCAGCGCCGCTTCGTGGCCGTGTCGGACGGCGCCGCCGGGCTGGCCGTGCTGAACCGCGGCCTGCCCGAGTACGAGGCCGAGCCAGGTCCCAACGGCACGGAGCTCGCCGTCACGCTCGTGCGCGCCGTCGGCTGGCTGTCGCGCGACGACCTGCTCAGCCGCCCGCAGGGCGCCGGCCCGGCCCTCGCCACGCCCGAGGCGCAGTGTCTCGGGGAGCACCTCTGCGAGCTCGCGCTCTACCCCTTCGCGGGCGACTGGTGGCAGAGCGACCTGCTGCGGGTCGCGCAGGCGTTCACGGCGCCACCGCTGGCGGCTGCGGGCGGTGGCGCCGCCGCGGGCCACGAGCTGGTCAGTCTCGAAGGCCCCTTCGACCTGACGGCCGCGAAGGTCGCGGACGAGCGCGAGACGCTGATCGTGCGTGTCGCCAACCCCGCGCCCGTGCCCGCCGAGGGAACGCTGCGGGTCGCGTGGCCCGTTGCGAGCGCGCACGTGACCCGACTCGACGAGACGCGCCTCGGGCGCGCTCCTAGCGAGCGTGCTCCCGGAGAGCGTGCTCCCGGAGAGCGCGCCGGGACCGCCACCTCGATCCCACTTCGGCTCGGACCCAAGAGCGTCGCGAGCTTCGAGTTCGTGTTGGAAGGAGGTGACGCCGGCCGCGCTTCGCCCTGAGTTGTCGCACCGGCGCCGCCGGCGCCGTCAGCGACAGTAGTACCCCTTCGGAGGTCGAACATGTTGAAACGCATCACACCGCTACTGGCAGTGCTCGCCCTGGGCGTCCTCGCCACGCCCG
>JACFNR010000042.1 GCA_019454765.1 Trueperaceae bacterium
GGGCCGGCGCAGGCGGGGTCGCGGCCGGCGCGGTCGCGGCCGGTGGGGTCGCGGCCGGCGCGGTCGCGGGCGGCGCGCTGGCCGGCGTCTCCGCGGAGGCGACCGCCGCCCCTTCCTCCTCGACCACGATCAGCACGGAGCCGACGGCGGCCTCCTCGTTCTCCTTGACGTTGATCTTGCTGACGACGCCGCCGGCGGACGACGGGATCTCCACGACGGCCTTGTCGGTCTCGAGCTCCACGAGGGGCTGGTCCTTGGCGACGGTGTCGCCCACCTTGACCAGGACGCCGACGACGGTGCCCTTCTCGATGCCCTCGCCGATGTCAGGAAGTCTTACTTCGGTAGCCACGGACGGTTCCTTTCAGGCAGGTCAGTCGACGTAGGGGTCGGCCTTGTCGGGGTGGATGTCGAGGTCATGGCGGGCGGTGAGCAGCGTCTGCTTGTCGACCAGGCCGTCGCGGGCCAGGGCCGTGAGGGTGGCGAACACGATGTGGCGGGCGTCGACCTCGAAGAAGTCGCGCAACTCCTCGCGCGCCTCGCTGCGCCCGTAACCGTCGGTGCCGAGGGAGACCATCGGGCGCGGCAGGTGCGCCGCGAGCGCGTCCGGGAGGATCTTCATGTAGTCGGACGCCGCCACGAACACGCCCTTGGCGCCGGCGAGGAGCTCCGCGACGTACGGCCGGTGCTGCGGCTGGTCGGGGTTGAGGCGGTTGTACCGCTCGACCTGGAGGGCGTCGCGGTGGAGCTCCTTGTAGGAGGTCACGCTCCAGACGGTGGCGGCCACGCCGTAGTCGCGCTCGAGGATCTCCTGGGCCTCCAACACGCAGTTCATGATGCTGCCGCTGCCGAACAGTTGGGCGTGCAACTTGCTGCGCTTGCGGCTGGCGGGCCGGAACAGGTACATGCCCTTGAGGACGCCGTCCTCGAGCTGCTCACGCGAGAGGTGCGACGGCGCGCCGGGCTGCGGGTAGTTCTCGTTCCCGACCGTCACGTAGTAGAAGATGTCCTCCTGCTCCTGGTACATGCGGCGCAGCCCCTCGCGCACGATGATGGCCAGCTCGTGAGCGAACGTCGGGTCGTAGGACATCAGGTTGGGGACCGGGTAGGTGAGGACGTGCGAGTGCCCGTCCTGGTGCTGCAGCCCCTCGCCGGCGAGCGTGGTGCGACCGGCGGTTGCGCCGACCAGGAAGCCCTTGGCGTGGCTGTCGCCGGCGGCCCAGATGAGGTCGCCCACGCGCTGGTAGCCGAACATCGAGTAGTAGAGGTAGAACGGCACCGTGTTCACGCCGTAGTTGGCGTAGGCCGTGCCGGCCGCGATGAACGACGCCATGCCGCCCGCCTCGGTGATGCCCTCCTCGAGGATCTGGCCGTCGCGCGACTCCTTGTAGTACATGAGGTGCGCGCTGTCGACGGGCTCGTAGAGCTGACCCACGGGAGAGTAGATGCCGATCTGGCGGAAGAACGCCTCCATGCCGAACGTGCGCGCCTCGTCGGGGACGATCGGCACGACCAGCTTGCCCCAGTTCGGGTCGCGCAGTAGCCGCCGCATCACGTTCACCATCACCATGGTGGTGGAGACGGCGTGGCCGGAGCTGGGCGTCATGAACTCCTCGAAGGAGTCGGCCGGCGGCGGGGCGAGCGGCGCGGCCTTGACGCTGCGCGCCGGCAGGAAGCCGCCGAGCGCCTCGCGGTGCTTGACGAGGTACTGGTGCTCGGGGCTGTCCTCGGGGGGCCGGTGGAACGGCTTGTCGACTATGTCCTCGTCGCTGATGGGCAGGTTGAAGCGGTCGCGGAAGGCGCGCATCTCGTTCTCGTCCAGCTTCTTCTGCTGGTGGGTGATGTTCTGCGCCTCGCCGGCCGAGCCCATGCCGTAACCCTTCACGGTCCGCGCGATGATGACGGTGGGCTGGCCCTCGTGCTTGGTGGCGCGGTCGAAGGCGGCGTAGACCTTGACCGGGTCGTGCCCGCCGCGGTTCAGCTTGGCGAAGTCGTCATCGCTCCAGTCCTTGACGAGCTCCTTGAGCTCCGGCGTGTTGAAGAAGCGCTCCTTCAACTCGGGCCCGCCGAACGCCGCGTAGCGTTGCGACTCGCCGTCGACGAGTTCCTCGAAGCGCTTGACGACCACGCCCTGGGCGTCGCGCTTGAGGAGGTCGTCCCAGGCGCTGCCCCAGGCGACCTTGATGACGTTCCAACCCGAGCCACGGAAGATGCCTTCCAGCTCCTGGATGATCTGGCCGTTGCCGAAGACGGGCCCGTCGAGGCGCTGCAGGTTGGCGTTGAGGACCCAGATCAGGTTGTCGAGCTTGGCGCGCGACGCGACGCGGATGGCGCCGAGCGTCTCGGGTTCGTCCGTCTCGCCGTCACCGACGAAGGCCCACACCTTGCCGCTCCCCTTCGGGTAGAGGCCGCGGTCCTCGAGGTAGCGGCGGAAGCGCGCCTGGTAGATGGAGGTGATGGGCCCGAGGCCCATGGAGACGGTGGGGAAGCTCCAGTAGTCTGGCATGAGCCACGGGTGCGGGTAGGAGGAGAGGCCCGGCGTGGCCTGCAGCTCGCGCCGGAAGTTGAGCATCCTGGCGTCGTCGAAGCGGTGTTCGAGGTAGGAGCGGGCGTAGAAGCCGGGGCTGGCGTGCCCCTGGAAGTAGACGAGGTCCGCGTCTGGGCCCTTGCCCGGCCCGCGGAAGAAGTGGTTGAAGCCGACCTCGTAGAGGATGGCGGCGGAGGCGTAGGTGGCGATGTGGCCGCCGATGCCGGGCGAGTCCTTGTTGGCGTGGACCACCATGGCCATGGCGTTCCAGCGGATGAGGTTGGTGATCTTGCGCTCCAGCTCGAGGTCGCCGGGGTATTCCGGCTGCTCCTCGACCGGGATGGTGTTCACGTACGAGGTGTCCGATTCGAACGGCAGCCTGATGCCGTGCTTCTCGGCGTGGGCCTCGAGGCGGTCGAGGATCTCGATGACCCTGTCGGCGCCGCCGCTGGCCAACACGTAATCCAGCGACTCGAGCCACTCCTTCATCTCGACCGCGTTCAGTTCCGCCAGCTCGTCGGGCCCTAGTTGTGAGCGGTCCAGATCAAGCAAGCGATCCAAGACGTCTGCCATCTCCACTGTCCTCTCGCGCGCACTGGCACGGTAGTTGCTTCGGGGCCGCCTGCGGCGGGCCGCTCCACGCTCGAGCCTCGGGCTCTTCGTAGTATCGACCGCTAGAAGGGCGCCTCTCGGTGTTGCCTGCCCCCAAGGGGGCGTTTCCCTGCGACTCGTTCGGACCGGGCGTGCGCTCCGCGTGCGCTGACGGTGGCTGCTGCGCCCGGCCGCTCATGACTCCTCCATGATACGCCAGCGGACAGCGGATCGAGTAACTTCTGGTTAATCGATTAACCAGAAGCCGGGTCGATGCCGGGCCGTGATGACTCCGCCGCCAGGCGCCGCAACAACCCCCGCACCACCGCATCGGCGCGCGCTGCCGCCAGCGCCGTGAACTCCCTGAAGTCCACCTTGGCGCCGTGATCCGCCGAGTCGGAGATGCTACGCACGATGACGAACGGCACCCCCCAGGCGGCACACACCTGCGCCACCGCCGCCCCCTCCATCTCGGCGCAGGCCGCCTGGAAGCGGGTACGCAGGCTTGCCACCAGGCCGGCGTCGGCGACGAACCGGTCGCCCGACGCCACGCGCCCCTCCAAGACCGTCACGCCCGGCAGCTCGCGCGCCGCCGCGGCGGCCGCGGCGCGCAGGGCGCCATCCGCGCTCCACACACGACCAGAGCCGGGCACCTCGCCAGGCTCGTAACCGAGCGCCGTGACGTCGACGTCGTGCTGAACCGCGTCGACGCTGATCACCACGTCGCCCACCCCGAGGCGCGGGTCGACGGCGCCGGCCACCCCCGTGAAGACCACGCGCTCCGCGCCCGCGCTCAGTAGCGCCTGCGCCAACGCCGCCGCGTTCACCTTGCCGATGCCGCACTCCGCCAGCAGGACGGGCACCCCGCAGAGCTCACCTTCTGACCAAGTGAACGGCCCGGCGCTCCCCTTGGCCGCCTCGTGCATGGAGGCCCGCAGCAGCGCGACCTCCTCGGCCATCGCCCCGATGACCGCCGTGCGCGGCACCGCGGGCACGCCGCCGGCCGCCGCCGGCGCCACCGTCAGCGCCGCTGCGGCGGGGCCGCGTAGAAGACGAGACGCCCCAGGTAGGCGCCGCCCACGACGCCCGCCGCTCCCACCAGGACGAGGATCACGAAGTTCAGGTCGAGGCCCGTGGCCGTCCCGAAGAAGCGCGTCGCGAGCACGCCGAGCGTGAGCGCCGCGCCCGTCACCAGCGTCATGGTGATGGCGTTGGGGCGCCCCTGGCGCAGCTGGAACAGGACGGAGAAGTAGCCGAACAGCAGGAAGAAGCCGGCACCCGTGAGGCTCGTCACCACCGAGCTCTCCTCCGGCGGCACGGCGGCCTGCAGGACGATGAAGAAGACCGTCGCGATCATGAGCGCCCCGGAGAAGCGGCCGGGCAGCTTGCGCCGCTGCTCCGGCGTCAGCGCCTTGACGTTGACCTGCCTGAGGTCGGGGCCGGCAGGGCCCTTGGACGCGGCGGTCGTCGGTCGGCTGCTCCGCCGCGAGCGGATCGCGTCGATGCGCGCCCGTCGCGCCTGGCGCTTCTTGCTCTTCTCCTTCTCGGCCTTCTCGTCGAGCTTCGCCTGCGCCCTGCGCAGTTGTCGGTTCATGCGGCTAGTCTACCGGGCGGGCGTCGAGCCGACCCCACGCCCCCGTGCTAGGCTCTCGCCACCCATGACCGACGACATCCTGCGCGCCGTGGCGGCCGAGTACGGCACGCCGACTTACGTCTACGACCTCGACCTGGTGAGCGCCCGCGTCGCGGCGGTGAGGGGCGCCTTCCCGGGCGCCGAGATCCGGTACGCCGTGAAGGCGAACGCCAACGGCGCCCTGCTCCGCCACCTGGCTGACCTGGGGGTCGGGGCCGAGGCCCTGACGCTCGGCGAGCTCGAGCGCGCCCTCAGGGCAGGTTTCGCGCCCGAGCGCGTCGTCCTCGGTGGACCCGGCCACACGGCCGCCCTCGCCGAGCGGGCGGCTCGGGCGGGCGTCGGGCTCGTCAGCCTCGACTCGGAGGGCGCCTGGGAGCTCTGGCGCGCGGTCGACGCGCCCACCACGCGCTTCCTGGTTCGACTCAACCCCGGTTTCGACCCGCACACGCACGACCACCTGGCCACCGCCGCTCCCGAGTCGAAGTTCGGGGAGCCGCTCCCGGCGGCGAGGCGGTTGGCGCGGAGCGTCGCGGCCACCGGCCGCCTGGCCGGCTTCCACGTCCACGCCGGCTCCATGCTCGCCGACCCGGCCGTGGCGGGGCTCGTGGTGGCCGCCCTGGAGCCGCTCCACGACGAGTTCGCCGACCTCGAGTACGCCGACGTGGGGGGCGGCCTCGCCGTGCCCGACCCCCCGCTGGCGCAGTTCGCCGCGGCCTACCGGGCGTTCGCGTCGAGTCGCGGCGTGCGGCTGATGCTCGAGCCCGGCCGCCTCCTGGTGGCGGAGGCCGGCACCCTCCTCACCACCGTCCTCCACGTCAAGGAGTCGGCCCGCCGCCACGTGATCGCCGATGCGGGCATGGCGGACCTGCTGCGGCCGGCGCTCTACGGCGCGGCCCATCCGGTAAGGAGCCTGGCCGCCGCGGCGCCGTACCGCGGCCCTTCGACCGACGTCGACGGACCCCTGTGCGAGAACGCCGACCGGCTCGCCCGCGACGCCGACCTGGGCGAGGTCCGGCCCGGCGACCTGTTGGCAGTCGGGTGGGCGGGGGCGTACGGCTTCGCGATGGCCTCCAACTACGCCTCCAGCTTGCGGCCGGCCGAGGTCGTCGTCGCCGGCGGCGCCACGCACCTGACCCGCCGGCGCGAGGTGCCAGAGGACCTCTGGCGGCTGGAGCAAGACCACTGAACTGAGGCGCGCGCCACGACCCTGTGCGGTTTTCTGTTTCCGCCTGACGGCGGGTTGGCCTAACCTGGCCGCTCAGGAGGTGCAACCTTGTCCCCCTTCCCTTCCTCTCCTTGCCCTCGTCCTCGCACGAGCTACCACCGATCCGTCGGCGCGACCGCGCTCGCGGCGCTCCTCGTGCTCGCCCTAGCGGCCTGCGGTGGGGGCCCCGCGCCCGCACCGTCGGGGCTGACCGCCAGCACCGACATCGCGGCTTCCGGCGCGACCGTCACGTTCACGGGCGCCAACCTGGGTACCGGCGGCACCGTGACCATCGGCGGCGTGCCCGCTACCGCGAGCAGCTGGACGCCTGACTCGATCACCGTCACCGTCCCCACCGGAGCGCCTCAGGGACCCCAGCAGGCGGAGGTGACCACCGGCGGCGTCACGCAGTCCGTTCCTCTCTTCGTTGGCGTCGACTTCCCGGCGGGCACGCTGGAACAGCTGGCGGCCCTCGCCTTGCCCAGGGGCACGGCCGTCAGGCTCGGTGCCGGCCGCTTCGCCGCCGCCACGCCGGAACTGGCCCTCGACAACCTGAGCCTCTACGGTCGCGGCGCCGCCGCCACGACCGTGGCCGGCCCAGCCTGGCCCGACCCGCTCTACCTGAACGCTGACGCCGGCTACGACCTAGTGCTCGCCGACCTGACGCTGGAGACCGGCTTCACGGCGATCACCGCCACCCCGCTCGTCGCGCCCGGTTCCCTCGCCACCGACCCAGACCTGTCGGCGGCCCTGCTGTCCGCGACCGGTCCGGCCGACCTGCTGACGGCCCTCCAGGCGACGCCCGTGACGACGCTGGCGGCGGCCGACGGCTCCTACGAGCTGCGCGACGTGAACATCACGCCCGTCCCCGGCGCGCCGGGCGGCATACTCGCGACGCTCCCCGGGTTCTCCGGCGTGCCCGAGTTCTACGGCGGCGACCTCCGCCTGCGCGGCGTGACCGCCGCCAACAACGACCTCGTCCTCTACGGCGGGGTCGGCGGCGACCTCGACATCGCCGCCAGCCGCCTCCAGGTCGGGGGTGCGATGCTGATGTCGATGGGCGGCACGGTAGCGGTGGACGCCTCCACCCTAAGCGCCGGCCTCGAGACCATGTCCGAGGGTCTGATGCTCACGGGGATGCGGGGCATCGAACTCACCGGTTCGGACTTCTCCGTCAAGGACGGCGACCTGGTCGTGGCGAGCGGCTACACGCCGCTCGGCGGAAGCTACCTGGCAGCCGACTTCACGGTCACGGACAGCACGTTCAGCGTCACCGACGAGGACCCCGCGGACGCCGACGACCTCGGCGAGTTGACGCTCGGCCTCGGGAGGGGCACGGCCACCGTGACGGGCAACATCTTCAAGGCCGATCGCGGGATGCGGGTTGAGGCGGTCGTGCCGGGCTCCCTCGCCGTCACGTTCGCCGCCAACACCGTCACCGCCGGCAAGGCGGGCATCGCCTCGGCCTGGTTCGGGTTGGTCGGCGGGCCGATGCAGGTGTCGGAACTCGACGGCAACACGATCACGTTCCTGAGCGAGGGCGTCGTCGGCTTCGAGATCGAGGCGGTCGGCCCCAGCGGCGTCACCTCGTTCACGAACAACACGGTCACGGGATCCGGCAGCGGCACCGCGCTGACGGTACAGCAGGGCAGCGCCGACATGGCGGTCTACTTCGAGGCGACGGGCAACACCTTCACGGGCTTCGCGAACGCCCTGCACCTCGCGGCCGACTCGGCCGTCGACCGCGAGCCGTTCACGGCCCGCATCAACGACAACGTCTTCGACTTCGTCATCGACGCGGCCCCCAAGACCGCCACGCTCGACAACATGACGGTCGCCCTGTCGGACCTCGACGCGACGCGCAACGTGTGGGGCACCAACACCGACGCGGCCACCGTGGCCGGCTACGTCACGGCGCTCGGCACCACCGAGGCCGGCGTCCTCGAGGTCGCGCCCCTGACGCTGCCCTGACCTCCTGACCGACCCCGCCGGCGGGGCGGGACCGGGCCTTGACGGCCCGGTCCCGCCCCGTCTTCACTTGCCGGCCAAGCGGCCGACCCGAGTGCATTTTTCATCTGCGCGGTGGACGCGAGACTCCTAGCCTGACGGCCAGGAGGTGCGAACGTGATCTTCAACCACCTTGCCTGGACTCGCCGGGGCCGACCCCTCGCCGGAGCGGTCCTGACCGGCGCGCTCCTGACCGGCGCGACCCTGCTGCTCGCCGCCTGCGGTGGCGGCCCGCCCCCCGCCCCGTCGGGCCTGGCCGCGGCGACCGAGGTGGCCGCCATCGGCGCGCCCCTCGCCCTCACCGGCCTGAACCTCGGCAGCGGCGGCACGGTGACGGTGGGCGGCGTGACGGCCACCACGACCAGCTGGACGCCGACGGCGATCGAGGCGACCGTCCCCGCCGGCGCGCCGCAGGGGCCGCAGGTCGTCGAGGTGACCACCGGCGGCGTTACCCTCACCACCACCCTCTTCGTGGGCGTCGACTTCCCGGCGGGCACGCTCGAGGAGCTCGCCGCGCTCGCGCTGCCGCGCGGAACGGCCGTCAGGCTCGGCACCGGCCGCTTCGAGGCCTCGTCGCCAGAGCTCGTTCTCGACAACCTGAGCCTCTACGGGCGCGGCTCGGCCTCCACCACTCTCAGTAGCTCCGGCACGCCCGGCATGCTCTACTTCTACGGGGACGACGGCTACGACCTCGTCATGGCGGACCTGACGCTGGAACTCACCGGCGCGAGCGTCGTGCCGAGCCCGCTCACCACGCTGGCGGCGGCAGGAAGCTCCATGGCGGCGACGCCGGGGGCCCTCGACGCCCTGACGAGCGCCGCGAAGCTCCCGGACCTCGCGGACCTCGCCAGGGCCACGCCGGCCTACCTGACGGCGCAGGACTCCGTCGGCGGCTCGCTAGACCTCAGGGACGTCGTCCTCCGCCCCGGCGGCGGCGCGCCCCCTGCCTTCTTCGCCACGGCCACGCTGACGAGTCCGCCCAGGTTCTACGGCGGCGACGTGACCCTCACGCGCGTGACGACGGCCGGCGCCACCAGCGGCCTCATGCTCCTCCTCGCCACGGGCGGCGACATCACGATCGAGGACTCGACCCTGAGCGCCGCCATGGGAGGCGTCGCCTCCGTCTTCGGCCAGGCGCGCGTCAGGTCCTCGGAGCTGACGATCGACGGGATCGCCTCGGGCCCGCTGCAGGTCATCGGCGCGCGAGGCCTGGAGATAACCTCCTCGACCCTACACGCCGTGGACCGCGACATCATGGTGGGAGCCGGAGGCGGCTTCCTGGGCTCCGCCGTGCCCCTCATGGCCAACGTCACGGTCACCGACAGCAGCCTGACGGCGACGGACGCCGACACGGCCGACGCGGACGACGAAGGCGAACTGGTGGTGATGTTCGGGGCCGGGGAGATCAGCCTCGCCGGCAACCACATCCGAGGCGACCGAGGCGTGGCCTTCACTAACCCGTCCGAGTTCGCCGCGCTCCTCACCGTCACCGGCAACGACTTCACGGTGGGCGCCACCGGCATCGCCACGGCCAGCCTGGTCTCGGCCGGCTCCGGCACGCAGGTCACGACGTTCAGCGACAACGAAGTGACGTTCCTTAGCGCGGGCGGCTCCGTGTTCGGCGGGAACCAGCCGAGCACGACCGTGACGGGCAACACCTTCACGGGCGTCGGTTCCGCCGGCACAGCCTTGACGGTCATGCAGGCCGAGCACGAGTCCGCGGTCGACTTCAGGGCCACGGACAACGTCTTCACGGGCTTCCTCAACGCGCTCGCCCTCCAAGCGAACGCCGACGTGGCGCGCGAACCCTTCGCCGTCCGCATCAACGACAACCGCTTCGGCTTCCCCATCGACGCCGCTCCGAAGGCGGCGACGCTCACGAACATGGCGGCCACCCTGTCGGACCTCGACGCGACGCGCAACGTGTGGGGCACCAACACGAGCGCGGCCACGGTCGCGACCTACGTTACGGCCACCAACCCGGCCGACCCGAGCGTCCTGCAGATCGCCCCCATCACCCTCCCCTGACCCCGCCCCGCTGAGGCGGAGCGGCGCGGGCCGGAACCGTGGGGGTTCCGGCCCGCGCCGTCGCGCCGGGCCCGGCGCTAGACTCGGGGCATGAGAGACGTGAAGAGCCTGCAAGGCAAGTACCTGACGGACGCCTGGCGCACGGCCGAACGCACGTTCCCCGTGGTCGAGCCGGCCTCCGGCGCCGTCCTGGCGCACGCGGCCGACTGCGACGCGGCCGAGGCCTCCCAGGCGGCCGGCGTCGCCTGGGAGGCGTTCCTCGCCTGGCGGTCGACCAGCGCCTTCGCGCGCGCCACCCTCCTCGCACGCTGGCACGACCTCATCCTCGCCAACGAGGAGGTCCTGGCGACCACGATGGCGCGCGAGATGGGCAAGGCCCTCAAGGAGTCGCGGGGCGAGGTCCGCTACGCCGCCGGCTTCGTCGGCTGGTACGCGGAGGAAGCGAAGAGGGTCTACGGCGACCTCTTCCCAGGCCAGGACCCCGACAAGCGGCTGCTGGCCGTACCCCAGCCCGTCGGGCCGGCGTTCGGCATCACGCCATGGAACTTCCCCCTGGCGATGGTCACGCGCAAGGCGGCGCCCGCCCTGGCGGCCGGTTGCACCTTCGTGCTCAAGCCGGCCGAGCAGTCGCCGCTCTCGGCGCTCCTCCTGGCCGACCTGTGGCTCGAGGCCGGCGGCCCGGCCGGCACGCTGCAGGTCCTACCCACGGCCGACCCCGCCGCCGTCGCCGGGCCGCTCATCGCCGACCGGCGCGTCCGCAAGCTGACCTTCACGGGCTCCACCGAGGTCGGCCGGCTCCTATA
The DNA here is from genome assembly GCA_019454765.1 of Trueperaceae bacterium. NCBI lineage: Bacteria > Thermotogati > Deinococcota > Deinococci > Trueperales > Trueperaceae > Trueperaceae bacterium. The sequence goes on from JACFNR010000042.1 coordinate 10,791, forward strand.
CGCCCAGGCGGCCGCGTCCGTGAAGCGCATCTCGCTCGAGCTGGGGGGCCACGCCCCGTCGCTCGTCTTCGAGGACGCCGACCTCGACGTCGCGGTCGCGCAGGTGATGGCCAGCAAGTTCAGGAACGCCGGGCAGACGTGCGTGTGCGCCAACCGCGTGTACGTGCACCGCTCCCTCGTCGACGAGTTCGCGGCGCGCTACACCGCCGCGGCCGAGCGCCTGGTTGTCGGCGACCCCCTCGACCCCGCCACCGACATCGGACCGCTGGTCGACGAGCAGGCCGTCGCCAAGGTCGAGCGCCACGTGGCCGACGCGGTCGCCGGCGGTGCCCGCGTCACCACGGGCGGCAAGGCCGCGGGCGGCCTGTACTACCCCCCGACCGTGCTCACCGACGTGGCGCCGGACGCGCTGATGCTGCGCGAGGAGACGTTCGGCCCGGTCGCCCCGATCGTGGCGTTCGACTCCGACGCCGAGGCCGTCCGCCTCGCCAACGACACCGAGTACGGCCTCGCCGCCTACGTCTACACCCGCGACCTGGCGCGCGCCTTCCGCGTCTCCGAGGCGCTCGAGTACGGCATCGTCGGCGTGAACGACGGGGTGCCGTCGGCGCCGTACGCGCCGTTCGGCGGTGTGAAGCAGTCGGGCATCGGCCGCGAGGGCGGCCCGTGGGGCATCGAGGAGTACCTGAGCGTCAAGTACGTCTCGCTGGGCCTCGGCCCGGCCTGAGGGAAGAGGCGGTGAAACGCGCCACGGGCGGCACCGAGGCGGCCGCGCCGCCGGACGGTGCCCGCGCGCTCCTGCTGGAGCTGACGACCGCCGCCGGCGCAGGCGAGGCCACGGCCGCGGCCTTCTACGCGCGCGCCTCCGAGCGGCTGCGCGGCGCCTTCGGCGCCGAACAGCACTTCGCGCGGGCGCTGGGGAACGACCGCTTCCTGCCGCTCCTGCTCGCAGGAGAGGTCCGGTTGGCGGCGGTCGAGCGGATCGGCGACAGCGCCCGCGGCACGCTGGTCGCGACCGGCTCCGCCGCTGCGGGCGAGCCGCCGGCGACGTTCATCCTCGCGGTGGCCGTGGCGCGCCACGGACCCCACGCGGGGGAGTGGCGGCTCAGCGGCGTGGCGCGTGAAGGCGTGGACCTCTGAGCCGGTGACCAGGCGACCCTCACGGTCGCGGCGGGCGGCACCGCCCTGCCGGACCTGGCCCGCCGCGGTGCCCTGACCCGCCGTTCAGTCGGCGGCGACGGTGAGGGTGGCCGCGAGCGGCACCGCCCTGCCGGACCTCGTCTGTAGCGTCGCCCTGAAGCGGTACGGCCCCGGCACGATGCCGGTAGGGACGTCGACCCTGACGACCGCCCATAGCGTGTGATCCACGCGTGTGCGGCCGAACGAGGCGCTCGTCGTGACCGTCGCCCGCTCCGCCTTGACCTGGACCAGCTCGAGCCGCCAACCGGCGGCGACGGTCGCGTCGTGCATGCCGAACATGGCGGTCACGTCCCCGACCTCCGACGCGTACCCGGAAGGGACCCACAACGTGGCCTGGAGGTCGCGGGGCGCGAGGCCCAGCTGCTCCATGTCGAGGTCGAACCTGAGGTAGTAGCTGCCGCCCTGGGCCACGGCCACGCCGTTCGGGCCGGGCGTCACGGGCGTGTTGGCGCTGCCGCCCACCACCGCCGGCGCGCATCCGGCCAGCACGAGCGACCACGCCACGAGGGCGGCCACGCCGAGCGCGAGGCGCCGCCGGGCGCGCGCGCTGGGCAGGTTGCGAGCTTCCGACCTGAGCGACATGGCGGCAGGCTACCAGAGCTTGATGAGCGGGTCCAACTGCTGGGCGTGGTCGGTGGGCCGCCGTCGGGTCCCGCCCCCACGCTCCGCCCCGGGCGCAGGGGTCACCGACGCCGCGGCCCCAGCGAGCCGCTCCCGCAGATGGGCGAGGGAGCGCCGGCAGTGGGTCCGCATGGACGCGAAGGCGGCCCCCTTGTCGCGAGCCTCGAGCGCCTGGTACACGGCCGTCAGGTCCCGCTCAGTACCGCGCGCCAGAGACTCCTCGCGGTACACCGCGCGGAAGCGCCGACTCACCAAGCGAAGCTCGGTCACGGCGCGCGCCAGCCGCCGGTTGGGCGTGGCCGCGAGCACGACGTCGTGGAACTCCGCGTAGCTCGCCAGGTAACCGGGCGCGTGATCCGTCTCGAGCCAGAGCCGCAACTCGGCGAGGGCGCGAGCGGCGTTGGCCAGGTCGTGGTCGCCCACGCGCTCGGCGGCGTCCCTGGCGGCCACCGGCTCCAGAACGCCCCTCAGCTCGGCCGCCCACAGCGCCTCCTCCGGCGGCAGCGCCTTGACGGCGACCCGCGTGTGCGGCTGGATCTCCACCAGGTCGTCGCGTTCGAGCAGCCGCAGCGCCTCGCGCACGGGGATGGGGCTGACGCCGAGGCGCGCGGCGAGGTCGTGAAGAATCAGGCGCTCGCCCGGCGCGAGGTGGCCGTCAAGGATCTCTTCCCGCAAGGCTCCATAGACCCGCATCAGCTTGGTGGTCATCTCCCCCGACCTTCTTCCGGCCCGCGTCAGGCCCGCGGGCACGGGGTGCTCGCTCGCCTACGACTGTCGTGGCCGCAGCCACGATATCGCATGGCGAGACCCTGGCGCGCCCGACCGTCCACCCACGCCCCCTCCGCCGCGCGGAGCGTGCCATGATGCGCCGCGAGGGCCCGACGCCCGCCCGTCCGACCATGACCAAGCCTGCCGACTCACCCCAACCGCCCCTGCCGGTGGGCGCCAACCTCTCCGAGGCGCGCCGGCGCCTGCTGGGCGAGGTCATGCGGCGGCGCCAGGACGGGCGCACGGTCGAGGAGCTCGCGGAGGCCCTGGCGGTCACGCGCACCGCCGTCCAGCAGCACGTCACCGCCCTGGAGCGCGACGGCCTGCTGCGCGTCGCGGGCCAGCGCAGCACCGGAGGGCGGCCGAGCCGCGCCTACACGCTAACGGAGACCGCCCTCGAGCTGTTCCCACGCAGCTACGCGCGCCTGGCCGACGACATGCTGCGCACGGTGCGGGAACTCTACGGCGAGGAGGGCCTCGAGCGCATGCTCGTTACGATGGCGGAGGACCTCGCCGCCGAGCTCGCGCCGCGCCTGAGCGGCAAGGCCGGCGCGGAGCGCCTGACGGAGGTGGCGGCCATCCTCAGCGAGCTGGGCTACGAGGCGCACGTCGACGCCAAGGGGCGCCTGCGCGCCGTGAACTGCGTGTTCCACCAGCTGGCGCGCAGCAGCCCCGCCGTGTGCCGCTACGACCACGTCCTCCTAGCCGCCCTGCTCGGCGAGGACGTGCAACAGCTCTCCTGCATCACCGACGGCAAGGCGGCCTGCGTCTTCGCCCTCCGCTGACCCGTGAGCACCGACCCGCGCCCCGGGACGGGCACGCCCCGGCCGAACGAACCGGTGACGCCCTTGCGCCTCGGCGAGGTGGCGAGCACCTGGTTGCCGTTGGCGGCGAGCTGGTTGGTGATGGGCCTCGAGGCGCCGGTGGTGAGCGCGGTCATGGCTCGCCTCGCGGACCCCGAGGTTCACCTGGCGGCCTACGGCGGGGTCGTGCTCCCGCTCGCCCTCATCATCGAGGCGCCCGTCATCATGCTCCTCGCGGCCAGCGTCGCGCTGGCCAGGGACGCCGCCTCCAGCGCCCTGATCTACCGCTTCATGATGATCACCGGCGCCGCGCTGACGGCGCTGCACGCCCTGCTCGCGTTCACGCCCCTGTTCGACGCCGTCGTGCTGCCGCTGCTCGGGCCGCCGGCCGGCGTCGCCGAGCCGGCGCGCCTCGGCCTCAAGATCATGCTGCCCTGGACCTGGGCCATCGGGTACCGCCGCTACCACCAGGGCCTCCTCATCCGGTTCGGGCGCTCGCATCACGTGAGCGTCGGCACGGTGCTGCGCCTGCTCGCGGTGAGCGCGGCCGCCGCGGCCGTCGGTTTCGGGGCGGGTGCGACAGGCATAGTGGCCGCCACCGTCGCCATCGCCGTGGGAGTGACGGTCGAGGCGCTCTACAGCGCCTGGGCGGCCCGGCCCATCACCCGGGTGACGCTGCCGCGGGCCGCGGCGCTCGCCACCCCGCTCACGCTCCGGTCGTTCCTCGCCTTCTACCTGCCACTGGTCCTGACGAGCCTGCTGTCGCTGCTCGTCCAACCGGTGGGGAGCGCGGCCATCGCGCGGATGCCGGGCGCGCTCGCGTCCCTGGCGGTCTGGCCCGTGGTGAACGGCCTGCTCTTCATGCTTCGCTCGGTCGGCTTCGCGCTCAACGAGGTGGTGGTGGCGCTGCTCGACCGGCCGGCCGCCTACGCCACGCTCAGGCGCTTCACGGCGCTGCTGGCGGCGGCCCTGCTCGTGGTCACGGCCGGCGTGGCGTTCACGCCCCTCGCCCCCTTCTGGTTCGGCTCGCTCTCCGGCCTCGGGCCCGACCTGACGGCGCTCGCCGTGGTCGGCTTCGGGTGGGCGCTGGTGTGGCCCGCGCTCGACGCTGCGCGCAACCTCGTGCAGGGCGTGGCGGTGCACGCCCGCCGCACGCGGGCCATCGGCGCCTCGATGGTCGTCTTCTTGGTGGTCAGCACGGCGCTGCTGGCGGCGGGAGTCGCTAGCCAACGGTTCACGGCGCTCCCAGCCGCGATGGTGGCGTTCGTCGTCGCCACCCTCGTTCAGGTCGGCTGGTTGGCGTGGCAGGTGCGGGGGGAGCACCGGGAGGAGGCGGCACCACAGGCCGCCCCGCCCTCAGTACTGGAAGAAGGCTAGCCGCGTGTCCGCCCGGGTGCCGCGGTCCCGTGCGGGCGGTGGGGCGGCGCGCAGCTCGGCGGCGAGGCGCTTCGCCTCGGCCAGGTAGGCGGCGTACTCCTCCTCGCGCCCACCCCGCGTCTCGGGCACCGCTTCCCACTCCTCCGGCGCGAAGCCGGCCGCCGGCGCCTCCCTCTCGCCGCCGTGCCGCCACGCTCCCGACTCCCAGTCGAAATCGTAGAGCGGCAGGAAGGCATCCCCCTCCTCGGCGAGGAACTCCACCGCCGCCAGCAGGAACTCGAACTCCGCGTCGTCGAGCAGGTAGTGGAAGCTCAGGCGGCTCCAGCCGGGCTTGAGGCCCTCGTAACCGGCCTCGACCTGGGCGAGGTAGCGGAGCGACTCCTCGTCGCCTATGCCCAGCAGGTCGTGTCCGTACGGGCCGGCGCACGAGCAACCCGCGCGCCCCTGGACGCCGAACAGGTCCGAGAGCAGGCGGACGACGAAGCGCGGGTGCAGGTAGCGACCGTTCGGCCGCAGCAGGAACGACACGACGGCCAACCGCGGCGCCGTCACGTTGCCGAGCACCTCGACCTTGGGGTTGGCGCAGAGCCGCTCCAGCGCCCGACCGATGAAGCGCGCTTCCCTCTCCTCGATGACGTCGACCCCGACGCGCTCCTTCACCCTGAACGCCATGGCCGCCCGCAGCTTCTGGAGTATCCCGGGGGTGCCGGCGTCCTCCCTGGACTCGACGTCGCTGACGAAGCGGTGTGTGGCGGGGCTGACGTAGGTGACGGTTCCGCCGCCGGCCGTCGTCGGCGCTGAAAGGTGGTAGAGGCCCGCCTCCATGAGCAGCAGCCCGGGAGACCCCGGACCGCCCAGGAACTTGTGCGGACTCAGCACGACGGCGTCGAGGCCATCGCTCGCGCCGGGCGCCGTCTCGCGGACGTCGACGCCGACGTAGGGTCCGGCCGCGGCGTAGTCGAACGCCGCCTTGGCGTCGTGGGAGTGCAGCAGCCTTGCGACGGCGCGCACGTCGGTCTTGAGGCCGGTGACGTTGCTGGCGGCCGAGAACGAGCCCAGCCGCGGCCTGCCCAGGTAGCGCGGGTCGGTCAGGGCCCGCTCGAGGGCGGCCAGGTCGAGGGTGCCGTCGGCGGCGAGCGGGATCCTGACGACCTCGGCCAGGGATTCCCGCCACGACACCTCGTTCGAATGGTGCTCGTATGGCCCCACGAAGACCACGAACCGCCCGGCGGGCGGCAGGACGGCGAGGACCTGCTCCCGCAACCGCGGCGGCACGCTGACGCCCAGGATCTCCTGCAACCGCTTGAGTGCGCCCGTGGCGCCGGTGCCGGCGAAGATCAGCTTGTGGGTGCCCGACCCGCCCAGGCACCGCTTGATGTACTCGCGCGCCCGCTCCGTGAGCTCGGTGACGTGCGCTCCCGTCGCGCTGTCCTCGGTGTGCGAGTTCGCGTAGAGGGGGAGCACGCTGCGCGCCAAGGCCGTCTCGACGGACCGCAACGGCCGGCCCGACGCGATGTAGTCGGCGTAGGTGAGGCGCCGGGCCCCGAACGGGGTGGTGGCGAGGGAACCCTCGCCGATGACGTCCCGGCGCAGTTCGTGGATGGTGAGTCGGCGAGCAGTCGGCGCTGCGGTCATGTTCCGCCTCCCGGCCGCCCGGCGGAGGCCCGGAGCGTGGCGACGGCGCCACCTCGGCGCGCCGACCGGACCCGAGCGGCCGAGGTCAGGTTACACGCACGCGGCCGCTAGGGTAGAGTTGTCAGTCGTTGAGGGGGAGTAGCCGCCCGTCCCCGGGAGCGCGTCATCGTCAACACGGTCGTCAACGGCGGCCCGGTGGCGCGCGCGAAGGCGAGACCCTAACGGGAGGTCGTCGTGACCGAACCGCTATGGGCGTGGGGCGCCTTCATCGGCTTCGTCCTCGTGATGCTAGCCATCGACCTGGGGCTCTTCCAACGCAAGGCGCACGTAGTGAAACCGCAGGAGGCAGCGTTCTGGACCGCCACCTGGGTCAGCCTGTCGCTCCTGCTGGGCCTCGGCTTCCACTTCTGGCTGGGTCCCGAGAAGGCCATCCAGTACATCACCGGTTACGTCCTCGAGTGGTCCCTGTCGGTCGACAACATCTTCGTCTTCGTCCTGGTGTTCACCTACTTCAAGACGCCCTTCAAGTACCAGCAGCGGGTGCTGCTATGGGGCATCCTCGGGGCGCTGGTCCTGCGCGGCATCATGATCGTCGTGGGGGTGGCGCTGATCCAGGCGTTCAGCTGGATCTTGTACCTGTTCGGGGCCTTCCTGCTGTTCACGGGCGGGCGCATGCTGTTCCAGAAGGACGACGGCGAACAGGACCTCGAGAAGAACCCGGCGTTGCGCCTGGTGCGCAGGGTCATGCACGTCACCCACGAGTACGACGGTCAGAAGTTCTTCACCGTCAAGGACGGCGTGCGCATGGCGACGCCACTCCTGTTGGTGCTCGTCGTCATCGAGTTCACCGACCTGCTGTTCGCCGTGGACTCCATCCCCGCCATCTTCGCCGTCACCACCGACGGCTTCATCGTCTTCACCGCCAGCATCATGGCGGTCCTCGGCCTGCGCTCGATGTACTTCCTCCTGGCGCACGTCGTGCACCGCTTCGTCTACCTGAAGACGGGGCTGGCGTTCATCCTCGTCTACATCGGCGCCAAGATGCTGCTCCTCGACGTGCTGCACATCCCCAGCCTCGTGTCGCTGGCGGTGGTGGTCGCCATCCTCATCGTGAGCGTGGTGGCATCGCTGGTCTGGGGGCGCCCGGCGGGACCGACGGAGGGGGGCGCCCTGCCGCCCAGCTGAGGCCGGCGCCGGCGTGGCGCTCAGGCGCGACCTTGTGACAACCGTTGCGGCGACCTGTGCGCTCCTGCCCGGAGCAGCGTTCGCGGCGGCCGACCTCACGGCCACGGTCGTCGACGGGCGCCTGGAGGTCCCTCAGGTGTTCGCCGGCGAGGGTTACCACGCCGTAGCCCTGGTGAACGAGTCGGCGCGGCCGGTCACGTTCGCGCTCGCGCGGCTCCTGAGCCAGGCCAGCGCCGCCGGGCTCTGTGGAGCGTCGACCAACGGCCTGCTACTCGGCCCCTAGCGCGGTAGGGTCTTAGGCGGAGCGGCCGCGCGGAGCGGGCGCGAGACGAGGAGTGGAGGCGCGTAGGACGATGGCACAGCGGACGAAAGAGCAGGTGCTGGAGTACCTCGGCCGGGCCGAGGTGGCGGCCGTGGGGACCTCCAACATGGGGTCGCCGCGCCAACGCATGATGCACTTCGCGGCCGACGACGACTTCGACGTCTACCTGACGAGCATGAAGGGCGACCCGAAGATCGTCCAGTGGCGCAACATCCCCGAGACGGCGCTCCTGGTCCACCAGGGCGACAAGTTCATGGAGATGGAGGAGTGCGAGATCATCGGGCGCGCCGAGATCGTGCCCGACCGCGACCGCCCCAAGGCCGTCGCCCTGCTGCGCGACCGCTCACCGATCGTGGCGCAGATGGAGCAGCAGGGCGCCCTCGACCGGCTCGAGTTCATCCGCGTGCGGCCGTTCACCGTCAAGTACCGCTTCGTGCCCGAGATCCTGCAGGGCCAGGCGCCCACCCTCTTCGACTTCCCCGCGAACCGCGCGCGCACGAGCGCGTGGGACGACCTGATGTCGAAGGCGCGGGCCTACCTCACGGCGCTCAGGCCCCTCTCTCTCACGGCGTCGCTCGTCTCCATCCTGGTGGGCGGCGCGTTGGCGGTGGCCGCCACGGGCACCCTGCGGCCCGGCCTCTTCGTCCTCACCCTCCTGGCCGGGCTCATGGTTCAGGCCGGCACCAACATGATCAACGACTGGAAGGACGCCGAGCGCGACCTGGACAACCGCTCCGCGCTGCGGCCCTTCAGCGGCGGCTCCCGCGTCATCCAGCTTGGGCTCGTCTCGCGCGCCGAGATGGGTTTCTGGGGCCTCGCGCTGAGCCTCGCCGCCGGCCTGATCGGGCTGGCGCTCGTGATCGTCAGCGGCTGGGGCCTCCTGCCGCTCGTCCTGTACGGCGTCGTCGCCGGACTCTTCTATACCAACCAGCAGGGTGGCTTCTCGCTCATCAACGCCGCGCCCGGCATGGGCGAGTTGCTGATCGCCACCACGTACGGCGTCGGCATGGCCCTCGGAACCTACTACGTCCAGACGGGCGCCTACTCGCTCCAGGCGGTCCTCGTGTCGCTGCCGGTCGCGCTGTTCATCACGAACGTGCTCCTCGTCAACTCGTTCGCCGACGCCGAGTCGGACGCCAAGACGGGCAAGCGGACCCTGGTGGTGCGCCTCGGGACGCGGCGCGCCAAGGACGCGCTCATCGGCGGCTTCGCCCTCGCTTACGGCATCATCGCGGCGCTGCCCCTCCTCGGCCACGCACCGTACGCCATCTACTTCGCCTTCTTGTCCCTGCCGTTCGCCGTGCAGGCCATCAGGTACGCCCAGCGCTTCCACGACGCGGGCGCCTTCGACCTCGCCCCCAGCAACGGTCACACCGCGATCGCGCACCTCTTCACCGGCCTGCTGCTCGTCTTCGCGCTGCTGCTCGCGCCTCTCGGCCTGGTCGTGCCGCTCGCCTTCCTCGCCGCCTCGCTGCTCCTCGTCCTCTGGGTGTGGCGTTACATCGAGCGGCAGCGGCGCGTCATGGAGGAGTTCAGGGTGGCCTTCCGCTCGCGCTGAGCGCCGGCCGCCCGCCCGGAGGGCGCCCCAGCCTCCGCGCGCGCCCGGGCCGGGCGCAGGTCGCGCCCAGGTCCCGTCGGGGTCGGGCCGAACGCCGGCGGTCGCAGAAGCGTCCACGACGGCCTTCGCGCGCCTCGCCGGCGCGCCCGTCCCGCCCGCGGTCCCGAACCCGTCCGGGCGCAACGCCCCATGACGCCGGGACGCCGGGCCGTACACCATGCGGCCGGAGGTGCAAGATGAACGGTCGGTCGTACGTATCGGGTGAACGAGTCGAGCACGCCAACAAGCGGCTGGGCAGGGTCGTGGCGGTGGCCTGTCTACTACTGGCCGCGCTCACCGTGGCGCAGGCGCAAGGCAGCGTCAGCGCCGCCTACACGGGCAGCCGGGTGCAGGCGCCGCAGACGGTCGCCGGCCTCGGCTTCAGGTCCGTGGAGCTCAAGAACCACGGCGCCACGAAGGTGACCTTCGACATCTACCGCCTGCTGCCTGGCACCAGCCTGGCAGACTTCTCGGCCGCCAGCATCGCGCTTCACGAGGCGATCCAGGGCGGCGCCCCGACGGCGCCGGCGCTCCAGCGCATGGCGGCGTTGGCCGTGCCCGTCGGCACCAGCAGCGTCTCGCCGCACCAGTCCGCGGCGCTGTTCGTCGACTTCGCGTTGGGTGACTACGCCGTGGCCGCCACGCCCGCCGGCGATCCGGGCGGGGCGAGCTTCGCGACCTTCCACGCCACGCCTGGCGGCGAGTCCGCCGGGGCGCCGTTCCCGTCTCACAACCTGACGGTGTCGGACGCCTCGGTCGGGAGCTCCACCTCGGTGGCCGCCGGCAAGAACCTCTGGGCGATAACGAACAGGGGCAGCCGCGTGCACCTCGTGAAGCTCTATAGGCTCCTCCCTAACAGGACGGCCGCGGAGTTGCAGGCCTACCTCGACGGCAGCCAGCCGGGGCTGAGCAAGCCGTACGACAAGACGTCGGTGGCGGGTCCGGTCGCGCCCGGCAGCACGATCTACGTGACCCTGGACCTGGCGGCCGGCAAGTGGGTCGGCCGGACCGTCACCGACCACCAGTCGGCGTCGGTGCGACCCGCAGGCGGCCTCAACCACCTGTTGCGGTACGGCTGAGGGTTCCCGGCTGCTCGGTAGCGCGGCGCGCGCCACCTGCGAGGAGCGGGGGTCGGGTTGCACCTCGCTCCTCGCCTCGATGCGCTATGATGCCGGAACACGAAGGACAGGTGCGAGCATGGGGGACAGCTCCAACATCCGTCCACCGCGTCGTCAGTCTCGCCGCCCTCGCCACCCGGTGGTCGTGCCCGCCAGCCCCGTCAACGGGGAGGCGGCGTTGCGTGCCGCGCTTCACGACAGGCTCGGTCCGGCGCTGGCCAACCTGGCGATGCGCCTCGAGGTGGTGGAGGCCGCCGTTGCCGACGCCGCGCTCCGCGCGCAGTTCGCGGAGCTGCGCCTGGAGGCGGCCGCCCTGGTCGCCGAGCTCGGCCGCATCGTCCACGGCGAGCCGCCCGAACCCCTCGCCACCGACGGGCTCGTGGCCGCCGCGAGCATGGCGTGCGCCCGCACCGAACGGCCCGGCCTGCAGATCGACTTCACCGTCTCCGGCGCCCCCGTCGAACCGCCCCTGCCCCTCTCGGATCTCCTCTATCGCGCCGTCCTCGAGGGCACGGCCAACGTGGCCCGCCACGCGGAGGCGTCGAGGTGCGAGGTGCGGTTGCGCTTCGGCGCGACCGACGTGAGCCTCGAGGTCGAGGACGACGGCAAGGGGATAGCGCACGACCACCCGCCGGGCCCACCCACCCGGCGCGGGCTCGGCTTGAGGAACCTGCGGGGGTCTACGCGCTCGCTGGGTGGCGAGATGCGCCTGCACCGGCTGCCGTCGGGGGGCTCCGCCCTGTCCATCAGGCTGCCGCTGCCGCGCCGGGCGCTGCCGCCCGTCCGCACCCCCCGCCAGCGATGAAAGGTGTGACAGATGCCGAGGTTCGATCCCGGCCCGTCCCACGAGCCGCGGGGCAAGGGACCCTCCGGCCAGGGACAGACGACGGTGCTCGTCGTGGACGACCACGAACTGTTCCTGGAAGGCTTGGCGCTGCTGGTCGGCACCGTACCGAGCTGCCGGGTCGTCGGCGTGGCGCACGACGGCGCCCAGGCGGTGGCGATGGCGCGCGAGTTGCGCCCGCAGGTCGTCCTCATGGACGCCCGCCTGCCCGGACTCAGCGGCGCCGAGGCGACCGCACGCATCGTCGCCGATAGGCCAGGCACCGCGGTGGTCATCGTCAGCATGTTCGCGGACGACGACTCCGTCTTCCGTGCGCTGCGCGCCGGCGCCAGGGGCTACGTCCTCAAGGGCGCCAGCAAGGCCGAGCTGGGTCGCGCCATCGAGGCGGCGGCCAACGGCGAGGCGTTCTTCGGCCACGCCGTCGTGGAACGGTTCCGGCACTTCTTCGCGGCCTTCCCGGGCGCGGGGTTCGCCGTCCCCTTCCCGGAACTGACGCCCCGCGAACGGGAGGTGCTCACGCTCGTCGCCCGCGACCTCCACAACCTGGAGATCGCGCGGCTCCTTCGGGTCACGCCCAAGACGGTCCGCAACCACGTGTCGAACATCCTCGGCAAGCTCGAGGTGACGAGCCGCAACGACGCGGCGCGCAAGGCGCGAGCGGCCGGCATGGGCGAGTGAAGGCGCAACCGAGGGCAGGAGTGGGCCGGGTCGTCACCAGCGGTAGTAACGCGCGAACCGGATCTACCTACCTCTAGGGCACCGACCGAAGACGATCCGCCGGTGAGAGATGCCGAGGCATGTCGGATGCCAACCGTGGCCCGCGCGAAGCGGCCCTGACCCTCGCCTGCCGGAGGAACCAGCCCCAACGGAACCCAGCATGCTTCGATCGGCGGCAACCCTGACTACTATTTCGTAGTCAGCGAGCTTGACTACCTTTTAGTAGTCGCCTATGATGACTACGATCTGGTAGTCAGGAGGCGTGGATGGAGTTCACAGGCAAGGTCACCAGCGCCGAGTCGCTGGGAAGGATACTGCAACAGGCCCGCCTGCTAAGGGGCCTGAGCCAACGCGAGCTCGCCGAGCGCCTTGGCACCACGCAACGCTACATCTGGGAGATCGAGGCCGGCAAACCCTCCATCTTCATGGCGCGGCTGTTCGCCATGATGCGCGAAGTCGACGTCGAGCTCTCCGCCACCATCAGATCGCCCGAGAAGCATGGCTGACCTGGCCGTAGAACTGTACGGCACCCGCATCGGCACGCTGAAGGGCGACTGGCGCACGTTCGACCTGGAGTTCGAACCGAGCGCCGTGATGACATTCGGCATCGACAGCCCCATACTGTCGGTCGCCGTCCCGCTGGCGCTGGTGCCCACGCGAGCGCACAAGCAGAGACGCCGCAACTTCTTCCAGGAGCTGCTTCCCGAAGGCCGCATGCTGAAGCGCCTGGCCCAGGAAGCGAACGTCCCCGAGAGCGACACCATCGGCCTGCTCCGCCGCTACGGCCGCGACGTCGCCGGGGCCCTTCAGATCTGGGACCCGGACGAACCCGGCGAACCCCACCAACCGAGGCTCGAACCGCTCGACGAAGCCGGGGTGGCAGGACTGCTCGAGAACGTGCAGACCTTCCCGCTAGGCAACAAACCCCGGGGCGGCAAGTCGTCGCTGGCCGGGGTGCAAGACAAGATCGTCCTGACGCACACCTCGGAAGGCTGGCACAGAGCCCTCGACGGCCATCCCTCCACCCACATCCTCAAGCCCGTGCCCGAGGGCCTCCCCACCGTCATCTACGACGAGGAGTACGGCGCCCGCCTCGCTCGTGCCGTGGGGCTGATCCCGTACCGCACGTGGGTCCAGGGCTTCGCCGGCGTGCCCGCGCTGGTCATCGAACGCTACGACCGCGCCCCCGATGCACCACAAGCCCGGATCCATCAGGAGGACTTCAACCAGGCCCTCGGCGCGAGTGGCCACGAGAAGTATCAACGCTACGGCGGGAAAGTCGGCCTGACGCGCATCGCGCGTCTGCTAGAACAGTGCCCGAAGCCCACGAGCCTGGAGGTCCTCCTCCGAATGGTGACGCTAGCCGCCGCCGTCGGCAACCTGGATATGCACGCGAAGAACCTCTCCCTCCTTCACCTCGCAGAGGGAACCGTGGAGCTCGCCCCGGCCTACGACTTCGTACCGCAAGCGCACCAACGGAACGACGGGGAGATGGCGCTCGCGGTCGCCGGCGAGTACCGCCACGCGCACATCACACGGGCCCACCTCATCGAGGAAGCCCTCACCTGGGGCCTCGCCGACCCTGGCCCAACCATCGACGCGGTGCTCGAGACAGTGCTGGAGACCGCTCCCCAGGAGAAACCGCACCCACGAGCCTACCCGCGACTGACAGCCGACATCTCACGCTTCGCGCAGAACCTCCTGAAGGGCCGTGCGACCGGCCCGCCAACGGGCGAGCAGCGAAGCTGAACCGTGTCGCGGCGCTGGCACCCGACTCCGCACGGCTGGCCGCCTACCTGGACCTCATCCCCCGCACCCGCCACCCGGAGCTGAAACGACGGCCGGCGTGGACCACGGAAGGCCGCCGAGATGCGGTACGACGACGCGGCCGCCTTCAGGGCCGCCCTGGCGGCCAACCTCCGCACCCAGCATCCGGATAAGGACCTGAGCCGCCTCCTGAAACGCACCATGATGGAGCGCTTCCTAGCCAGGACGGCGACCGCCCTGCCAGACCAGGCGATCCTCAAGG
>JACFNR010000043.1:0-14308 GCA_019454765.1 Trueperaceae bacterium
GCCCACCCGCGACCCGCCGCCGGCCGCTCGGTCGCGACTTGCGCCCCGCCCCCCGGTGCGCCAACCTTGAGCATGGCCACGAGCATGCTCACGCTTGACGCGCGGCGGACCGCCGCCCTCCTCCCGTACCGCGAACTGGCCGCCGAGCTCGCCGCCGTGCTCGCGGAGGCGGCGGCCGGGCGGGTGCGCGCCCTCGAGCGCGGCACCGCGCCACTGCCGGGCGGCGGCACCTTCCTCTCCATGGCCGCCGCCGACGTCGAGGCCGCCATCGTCAAGGTCGGCAGCGTCCACCCCCTCAACCCGGGCCGCGGCCTGCCGACCGTGCAGGCGGTGGTGGTGGCCATCGACGCCGTCGACGGCCGGCCCCGCGCGCTCCTCGACGGCACCACCGTCACCACCCGCCGCACCGCCGCGCTCTCGCTGTTGGCGGCTCAGCGGCTCGGCGCCGCCGCGGGTACGGCGCTGGTCGTCGGCGCGGGCGCGCAGGCGCTCGGGCACGTCGAGGCCCTGGCGGAGGGGATGGGGCTGGGGCGCCTGCTCGTCTCCTCGCGCCGCGCCGCGCCCGGCGAGGCGTTGGTGGCGCGGGCGCGGGAGCTGGGGGTGGAGGCCCGGCGGGTCGAACCGGGCGAGGAGGCGCTGCTTCAGGCGGTGGCGGAGGCGGACCTGGTCGTGACGACGACCAACGCCGCCGAGCCCGTCCTCCCCGCCGCGGCCGCCGCGCGGCTGCGGCCTGGCGCGACCGTCGTGGCTGTCGGCGCCTTCACGCCCACCATGGCGGAGCTGCCACCCGCGGTGGTGGCTGCATGCGACGTGGTGGTAGACACGCTTGCCGGCGCCCGGGCCGAGGCGGGCGATCTCATCCAGGCCGCCCAGTCGGGTGCCTGGGAGTGGGGCGCCGCCACGGAGCTGGCGGCCGCCCTAGCCGCGCCGCGCCGCCGCGAGCGGCCCGTGCTCTTCAAGAGCGTCGGCCACTCGATGTTCGACCTGGCCGCGGCGCGACTCGCCCTGCGGCTGGTCGATCAGACGATGTGAGACTCGCGCCGCGGGCCGGGCCCGGCCGCGGCCAGGAAGCGCTCGTAGCGGAACGGGTCGATGTCCAGGGTGCGCACGCGACCGAGCGCTGCCTCCTCGGCGACGAGCCGACCGACCCTCGCGGCCTGCTGCACGCCGTGCCCCGAGAAGCCGCAGGCGTTCAGCCAGGCCGTGGCGCCGGGCGCCACTGCGGGCATGCGCCCCAAGACCGGGTTCTCGTCCGGCGTGACCTCGTAGTAACCCCACCACGAGGCGCGGCGGTCCAGCCGGGTGGCGGCCAGCCACGGGAAGCGCTCCAGCGCCAGGCCGAGGACGCGGTCGAGGTCCGCGAAGTCGACGCCCTCGTGGAAACCTGGCGGCTGCTCGCGGTTGGAGCGGCCCATGATCACGCGCGGCCCCTCGCTGCGCAGGTAGACGCCCGAGGCGAGGTCGACGGTGAGCGGGTAGCGGTGGCGGGCGGGCAGCGGCGCCGTGGCGTAGACGCTCCGCAGCACGGGCACCACCGGCACGTCCAGTCCCGCCAGGGCCGCCACCTCGCCCGACCACGCCCCGGCCGCGCACACCACCTGCGCCGCCGTCACGCCGCCCTGCGGGGTGGTGAGGCGCCAGGCGGCGCCGTCGAAGGCGGCCGCCGTCACGGGAGCGCTAAGGAGCAGCCGCGCTCCTAGGCCGCGCGCCAGGTCGAGGTAGGCCATGGTGATGGCGTGCGGGTCGACCACGCCGTCCGCCGCCCCGAAGGTGGTCGTGAAGGTGGTCTCCGGGTCGATGGCGAACGGCACCAGGCGCTGCGCCGCGCTAGGGTCCAGCTCGGTGACGGGCGCGCCGTAACCCTGCTGCAGCTCGAGCGCCCGCAGGTGCGCGGGCGCCGCGGCGCGCGGGACCAGGAAGAGGTAGCCGAGGGGGTCGTAGCCCGACGGCCGGCCGTGCAGCGCCTCGAAGTCGCGGTACTCCTGGATGGACTCCCACGACAGGTCGACGTTCAGCGGGTCGCCGAACTGCACGCGCACGCCCGCCGCGCTGCGCCCCGTCGAGCCGCTCGCCGGCGCGGCCTGGGCCTCCACGACCACCGTGTCGAGCCCGGCCTGCGCCAGGCGGTAGGCGGAGGCCGCGCCGACGATCCCGGCGCCGATGACGGCCACGTCGGCGGTGATGGCGCCGCCGGGCCTCGGGCGCACGTCGGTCAAGCCTCCTCCAGCGAGGGCGGCCCGACCCGGAAGGCGGAACGCAGGAACACCGGCGTGACGAGCGTCGTGACCACCACCATCAGCACCATGATGGCGAACAGGTCCTGCGGGATGACGCCCCGCTCCACGCCGATGGCGGCCACGATCAGGCCCACCTCGCCGCGCGACACCATGCCGGCGCCCACGCGCGTGGCCTCGACCGTGGTGAAGCCCATGACGCGCGCCCCGAGGCCGGAACCGACCACCTTCGTGACGATGGCTAGGAGGATGATGACGAGGCCCACCCACACGAGCGGGCCGCCTATCGCCTCGCGCAGGTTGGCGCGCAGGCCGATGTCGGCGAAGAAGATGGAGACCAGGAAGCCGTAGCCGAAGACCTGCATGGCCTCCTCGAGGCGGCGCTTGAACTCCGTCCGGCCGAGGAGGATGCCCACCAGGTAGGCGCCCGTGATGGCGGCCACCCCGCCAAGGTACTCGGCCGACCAGGAGTAGACGAGCACCAGCACCAGGCTGATTGCCACCAGCGGCTGTGCGATGGGGAGCTTGTCGAACCAGCGCAGCAGGCGCGTCACGACGGGCGCCAGCAGCAGCGCGACCACGAAGTACGCCACCATCTTCACGCCCACCAGCCAGACGGGCGGCGCCGCGCCGGGACCGGCGGCGAAGAGCGCCACCACCACCGACAGGATGAGGATGCCCAGCACGTCGTCGATGACCGCGGCGCCCAAGATGGTCATCCCCTCCTTGGTGCGCAGCTTCCTGAGCTCCAGCAGCGTCTGGGCGCTGATCGACACGCTCGTGGCCGTGAGGATGGTGCCCACGAACACGGCCTCGTTCATCGGCATGCCCACCAGCAGCCCGAAGCCCCAACCGCCGAGGAGCGGCAGGAGCACCCCGCCCGTGGCCGACACGAGCGCCGGCATGCCCACCCGCCGCATGGCCGCGAGGTCCGTCTCCAGCCCCGCGATGAACATGAGCACCACCACGCCCAGCTCGCCGAGGAGCTTGATGGTCTCGGTCGTCTCGGCGGCGTGCACGAAGATCGGGAAGCCCATGAGGTCCAGCACGCTCGGGCCAAGCAGCAGCCCGAAGCCGATCTCGCCCACCACCGTGGGCTGCCCCAGCTTGCCGACGAGGTAGCCCGCCAGCTTGGCCCCCGCCACCACGATGGCCAGGACCAGCATCAACTCGAGGAACGGCGTCACGTGATGCCCCTCACCCGGCGAGCGTCTCGAGCTCGCGCACGTAACCCTCCAGCACGGCGAACGCCTTCTCGATGGGCGCGGGCGTCGTCATGTCGACCCCGGCGGCGCGGAAGAGCTCGAGCGGCTCGAGCGCCGACCCGGCGCGCAGGAAGGCAAGGTAACGCTCGGCCGGGGCGGCGTCGCCGCGCTCGTGGCCCTCGCGCACGTCGGCCGCCAGCGCCGCGGCCGCCGCGATGCCGACCGAGTACTGGAACGTGTAGAACGGCATGTAGAGGTGCCCGAACTGCGCCCAGGTGATGCCGGTGCGCTCGTCGGCGCGTATGACGTCGCCGTACCCCTCCTGGAAGAGGCCCTGCATGATGCCGACCAGGCGCTGCGCGGTGAGGCCCTCGCCGCGCTCCACGGCCCGGTGCGCCTCCAGCTCGAAGCGCACGAGCGTCGGCATGATGAAGAAGTAACGGTGGAAGTTGTAGAACGCCTCGTCGAGGATGGCGAGCCTCGCCGCCGGGTCGGTCGTCACCTTCAGCAGGTGGCTCCGCACCAACGCCTGGTTGAAGTTGGACGCCGTCTCCGCCACCACCATGGCGTAGTTGGCGTTGGCGGGCGGCTGCACCTCGTCCATCAGCTTCGAGTGCATGGCGTGGCCCAGCTCGTGCGCCAGGGTGCTCATGCTCTCGAGCGTGCCCTGGTAGCTCATCATGATGTAGGGCTGGCCGCGGTAGAAGCGCGTGGCGAAGGCGCCGTCGCGCTTGCCGCGGTTCGGGTAGACGTCGACCCAGCGCTCCTCGAGGAGCCCCCGGCGCAGCGGCGTCAGGTAGTCGTCGCCAAGGGGCGCCATGCCGGCCAGCACGTGGTCGACTGCGCGCGCGTACGGCAGGGCGGGCGAGCTCGTGGCGAGGGGCGCGAACACGTCCCACTCCCTCAGCTCCGCCACGCCCAGCAGGCGCCGGCGCGCCTCCCAGTAGCGGTGCCACACCCCCACGTTCCTCCCGAACACTTCCAGGACGTTCGTGAGCACCTCGCGCGGCACCTCGCGCGGCTCGAGCTGCTCGGCGAGCGTGTCCTCGTAACCCCTGGCGCGCGCCAGGAACGCCGACTGCTTGATGCGGCCGACGTACAGGTCCGTGAAGGTGTCCTGGTGCGAGAGGAAGGCGCGCGTGTAGGAGTCGTACGCCTTCTCCCTCAGGTCGCGGTCGGGCGACGCGATCAGGGCGGGGTAGGTGCTGCGCGCCACCTCGTAGCTGCGGCCGCCATGCTCCACGCTCGCGAACGGCAGCTCGCCGTTGGCGAGCGAGTTGTAGGCGCGCTCCAGGGCGCCGAACGGGTCGGCGGCGCGGCCCAGCACCTCCTCGACCTCGGCGCTGCGCACGTGGGCGCGGCTCGCCTCCAGCCGGGCGAACCACCGCGTCATGTCTGCCAGGCGCGGCTCCTCGCGCCCGAACTCCGCCAGCCGCTCGGCTCCAAGGGCGAGCAGCTCGGGCGCCACGAACGCCAGGTCGCTCCCGAAGCGCGCCGCCACCGCCTGGAAGCGCCCCGCCTTGGCGCGCGCCGCCTGGTCGGTCTGGTCCACGGCTATCGGCAGGGTGGCGTAGACGCGCAGCCGCTGCAGCTTGGTGACCGCCGGCCAGTAGGCGGCGAAGAAGTCCGCCAGGGTGGCGGCGCTCGCGCCGAGGCGCCCCGCGTAGGCGGCCAGCCCGGTCAGGTCGGTGGCCAGCCCCGCCAGGTCGGCCTCGAAGGCGGCCTCCGTGGGGTAGGCGGCCTCCAGGTTCCAGGTGAAGCTCGGGTCGACGTCCTTGCGGTGGGGGAGGGGCTCGGGCATAGGTGAGAGTGTAAGACGTGACGCCAGGGCGCCTCGGCGCCTCGGGGCGGCCGCGCCGAGCCGCCGGCGGCCTCAGGCGCCCAGGCCGGCGCCGAGGACGACGAGTACGAGCGTGATCACGCCCAGCAGCGCGCGCAGGGCGGCGGCGAGCCGGCCGCCCGCGGCGGCCCGGGCGGCGAGCCCCGCGTCGTTCGGGGTGGCGGCGGCGGCCGCGCGCAGCCGCGTCATGCGCCTGGCCTGCGCGACGGCCACGGCGAGGAGCGCCACCAGCGCCGGGGCGAGCGCGGCGAGCGCCACGGTGGTCGCGTCGCGCGGCCGGTCGAACAGCAACACGCCGCCGCTCAGGAGGGCGAGCGCCAGCGCGCCGCCCCCGACGGGCAGGTAGGCGCGGCCGAGGGCGCGGAAGAACGCCACGCGCTCCGCGGGTGCGAGGCTGCGGCGGGCGGCGAGCACCACCACCGGGATGGCCACGTAACCCCCCAACCACACGCCCGCGCCGATCAGCAGCAGGGCCAGCCAGGCGTGGTGCGCGGCGGGCGTCACGGTGGCGGCTGCGCGCCCGCGCGGCCGGGCGCCGGCGGTGAACGGCGCGTCCTCGTCACGGGGCCAGCCTACCCGAGGCCGACGGCGGTTGGCGGGCGCCCGGTCGCTTTGACAGCCGCCGCGGGCGGCGATATCATCCGCGAGACACTCGAGCCGTAGCAGGTAGCGTCAGGCCGGCGTTCGGCCCTGCCGACCCCTACCCGTAGCCTCGGGTGTACTTGCAGCGGTACCCGGGCGACGCCCGGCGTGGAGGTAGTCCGTGAAACGACTGTTGGTCGGCGTTGTCCTCTCGCTCCTGCTGCTCGCGGGTTCCGCGAGCGCGCAGCGCGTGAACGTGCTCTGTAGCCCCGACCTCGCCTGGTGCGAGGCGCTCGGGCCGGCCTTCAAGGCGGCCACCGGCCTCGACCTCGAGTTCATCCGCCTCGGCTCCAGCGAGTCGCTGGCGCGCCTCCGCGCCGAGGCCGCCAACCCCGTCTTCGACGTGTGGTTCGGCGGCACGGGCGACCCGCACCTCGCCGCCTTCAACGAAGGCCTCACCGAGTTCTACAAGCCGTCGCAGTGGGACGACCTCCTGCCGAGCCTCACGAAGGCCGTCGGCGAGACGTACATCCCGCTCTACACGGGCGCGCTCGGCTTCGTCGTCAACGAGGGCATCCTCGCCGAGCACGGCGTCGAGACGCCCAAGTGCTGGTCCGACCTGACGAACCCGGCCCTCAAGAACCTCATCGCCATGCCCGACCCGAACGCGTCCGGCACGGCCTACACGACCATCGCCACGCTGGTGCAGATCATGGGTGAGGACGCGGCCTTCGACTACCTCGCCAAGCTGCACCAGAACGTGCAGCAGTACACGCGCTCCGGCGCCGCCCCGGGCCAGCTGGCCGGCCGCGGCGACGTGGCCATCGCCATCCAGTTCATGCACGACGGCGTCAAGTTCGCCGAGGAGGGCTTCCCCCTCACCGTCATCGCCCCCTGCGAGGGCACGGGCTTCGAGATCGGCGGCCTGAGCCTCGTCAAGGGCGCGCCCGAGCGCGACGCCGCCATCAAGTTCATCGAGTGGGCGCTCACGCCCGAGGCGCAGGCAATCGCCGCCACCGTCGGCTCGTACCAGGTGCAGTCGAACAGCAAGACGCCCGTGCCGGCCGCCGCCCCGAAGCTCGACACCATCAACCTGATCGACTACGACTTCGCCAAGTACGGCGACCCCGCGGAGCGCGACCGCCTGGTCAGCCGCTGGACGAACGAGATCTTCCCGCAGCCGCGCTGAGCGCTGCCTGACAACGGGGACGGCGCCGCACCTGCTCGTCGGGTGCGGCGCCGTTTCACCCCCGCCCCACGGCGCCGCCAGGAGGCCGCCCGGGGTAGCGCCCGACCCGGAGGAGAACCGCCTTGTCCGTCCGTTCCATCTCGCACGCGCGAACCAGGGGGCGCGGCAGCCTGGCGGCCGTCTACGCCGTCGGCGCCGCCGCGGCGTTCCTCGCCCTGCCGTTCGGCAGGCCGGGGCGGCCGTTCCTCACCGTCGACCCGGCGTTCCGGCCGTGGAACCTCGACGCGCCCTGGCTGTGGCTCCTGCCCGTGCTGGCGCTCGTGGCCGCCGCCGCCGCCCTCGCGCCGCTCGACACCATCCGCCGCGGCAACGTCCTCACCTTCGCTGGCGCGGGCGCGTTCATCACCGGCACGGCCTGGCTCCTGACCACCAAGACCGCGTTCGGGATGGGCGCCCTCGTGTCGTTGGCGCTCCTCATCGTGGTGATGGGTTACGGCCTCAGCCTCTCAGGCCGCGTCCGCGCCGACCCGTTCGTGGCGGCCAGCATCCTCGTCACGGGCCTGCTCGTGCTGCTCCTCGTCGTCTACCCTCTCGTCACCGTGCTGCAGGCGTCCGTCATCGTGAACGGCAAGTTCACCTTCGAGAAGTTCGCCTCCACCCTGCAGACCAGCCGCTTCCTGCTGATCGAGAACCCGTTCACCGACCGCAGCGAGAGCGCCCTCGTGCGCGGCTTCGCCCTGGCGGGGCTTGCGCTCGGCGCGGCGTGGGCGCTGTGGCGGCGCGCCGGCGTCGCGCGCGTGGTCGTGGGCGGCCTCGTGGGCGGCCTCGGCGGGCTCGGCCTCGGCCTCATGCTGTTCGCGCGCGGCGCCGTGCCGAGCAGCCTGGCGCTGGCCGTGATAGCGGCCGGCTTCGCGACCCTCCTCGGGCTCGGCTTCGCGCTCCTCGGGCAGCGGACGCGGTTGCGCTTCGTCAAGACGTCGCTGGGCGCCTTCAGCGTCCTGCCCATCATCACGCCGCCCTTCATCCTCGCCTTCTCCATGATCTTCCTGCTGGGCCGGCGCGGCCTCCTGACCTTCGACATCCTGGGTATCTCGAGCAACTGGATCTTCGGCATCCCCGGCGTGGCGCTGGCGCAGGTGCTGGCGTTCACGCCCATCGCCTACATGGTCATCCAAGGCTCGGTGGCGGCGCTGGACGCGGCGCTCGAGGAGGCGTCCACCACGCTGGGCGCCAGCCAATGGCACACGTTCCGCACCATCACGTGGCCGCTGCTCAGGCCCGGCCTCGCCAACGCCTTCCTCCTCACCGTCATCGAGTCGTTCGCGGACTTCGGCAACCCCCTCATCCTGGGCGGCGACCGCAACTACCTCGCCACCGAGGTGTTCTCCGCCTTCGCGGCGCGCTTCGACCAGGCCGAGGCCGCCGTCTACGGCGTGGTGCTCCTCTTCGTGGTGCTCCTCGTCTTCTACGCCCAGGCGCGCTGGCTGGGCCGCGGCTCCTTCGTGACCGTCACGGGCAAGCCGTCCAGGCGCGCCTTCGGGCGCCTACCGGCCGCGCTGGAGGCGGCGCTGCTCGTCGTGTTCGCCGTGTGGGCCCTCACGGTGGTGGCGCTATACGCCTCCATCATCTACGGCTCGTTCGTGAGGCTGTGGGGCGTCAACGGCACCCTCACCCTCAAGCACTGGCAGGACCTCGCCAAGGCCGGCATCCCCGTGTTCCTCTACACGGTGCGCATCGCCGCCATCAGCGCGGTGCCCGCGGCGCTCCTCGGCTTCCTCATCGCCTACCTCGTCGTGCGGCAGGAGTTCTGGGGCCGCAAGCTGCTCGAGTTCGGCTCCATGCTGTCGTTCGCCACGCCCGGCACCGTGATGGGCATCGCCTACATCCTCGCCTTCAACACGGGCCCGTGGCTCCTCACCTCGAGCGCCGCCATCATCGTGCTGGCCTTCATGTTCCGCAACATGCCCGTGGCCATCCGCGGGGGCGTGGCGGGCTTCGCGCAGATCGACAGGAGCCTCGAGGAGGCGTCCACCATGCTCGGCTCGAGCGCCTTCCGGACGCTCCGCACGATCCTCGTGCCGCTCCTGATCATCCCCATCGTGTCGGGCCTGATCTTCGCGTTCGTGCGCGCCATGACGGCCATCAGCCAGGTCATCTTCGTCGTCAGCCCCGGCAACCAGCTCACCACGGTGCTGCTCCTCGGCTGGGTGGAGCAGGGCCAGACGGGGCGCGCGGCGGCCATGGGTACACTGTTGATCGTCTCGATGCTGGTGGTGATCCTGCTGCTCAACCTGCTCACCCGCCGCCGCGGCGGCATGACCGGAGAGGTGGTGGCCTGATGCCGGCGCCGGCGCCCGTTAGGCTCGAAGGAGTGACCAAGAAGTTCGGACAGGACGTGGTGGCCGTCGACCGACTCGACCTCGCCATCACGCCCGGCTCGCTCGTCACGCTGCTCGGCCCCTCCGGCTGCGGCAAGACGACCACGCTGCGCATGATCGCCGGCCTCGAGGCCGTGTCGGGCGGCAGCATCATGATCGACGACCAGGACGTCACGCGGCTCGCGGCCAACCACCGCGACGTCACGATGGTGTTCCAGAGCTACGCACTCTTCCCGCACATGAGCGTCTTCGACAACGTGGCGTACGGCCTGCGCATCGCCCGCGTGTCCGGCGCCGACCTCGAGCGCCGCGTCAGGGAGGCGCTCGACACGGTGGGCCTCGTCGGCCTGGAGAAGCGCAGCCCGGCCGCCCTGTCGGGCGGGCAGCAGCAGCGCGTGGCGCTGGCGCGCTCGCTCGTGCTCGAGCCGCGCGTGCTCCTCTTCGACGAGCCCCTCTCCAACCTCGACGCCAAGCTGCGCCGGCGCGTGCGCCAGGAGATCAGGGAGCTGCAGCAGCGCCTCGGCATCACGAGCGTGTACGTGACGCACGACCAGGAGGAGGCGCTCGCCATCTCCGACACCATCGTCGTCATGAAGGGCGGGCGCATCCAGCAGCAGGGCACGCCACACGAGCTGTACACGCAACCCGCCAACCGCTTCGTGGCCGACTTCATCGGCTCGGCCAACTTCCTGCCCGGTGAGTACGCCGGCACCAACGTGAGCGTGGGCCCTTATCGCTTCGGCTACGAGCAGGCGTTCCCCGGCGGCAAGGCCACCGTCATGGTGCGGCCCGAGGCCGTGCGCCTCGCGCCCGGCGGCGAGGGCGGCGGGCCGGACGGCGGGCACCTGCCCGGCACCATCAAGAGCGTGAGCTACCTGGGCGTCACCAGCGAGCTGCTCATCGACACGCCCCTCGGCGAGCTCGCGTCGAGCGTCTCCGGCGAGGGACGCAGCAGCTTCCGCCGCGGCGACGCGGTGGAGGTGACGTTCCACCCCGCCGGCGTCTACCTGCTCCCGCCGGGGGGCGAGGCGGCGGCATGAGCAAGCGGCGCCTCACGGTGGGCCAGGCCATCGTCGCCTACCTGGCCGCGCAGTCCTCCGAGCGCGACGGCGTGGCGCGGCCCCTCGTGCCCGGCATGTTCGCCATCCTCGGGCACGGCAACGTCACGGGCCTGGGCCAGGCGCTGCAGGAGCTGGGGCCCGAGGTGGGCCTCGAGGCGTACCGACCGCAGAACGAGCAGGCCATGGTGCACACGGCGGCGGCGTTCGCCAAGCACGCCAACCGGCTGCAGGTGCTCGCCTGCACCGCCTCGATCGGACCGGGCTCCACCAACATGCTCACGGCGGCGGCGGGCGCCACCATCAACCGCCTGCCCGTGCTGCTCTTCCCGTCCGACTACTTCGCCAACCGCGTGCCCGACCCGGTGCTGCAGCAGCTCGAGCACCCACTGGAGCACGACGTGAGCGTAAACGACGCCTTCAGGCCCGTGTCGCGCTTCTTCACGCGCATCACCAGGCCCGAGCAGCTCCTCGCCGCGCTGCCCGAGGCCATGCGGGTCCTCACCGACCCCGCCGAGACGGGCGCCGTCACCATCGCCCTGCCCGAGGACGTGCAGACGGAGGCGTACGACTGGCCGGAGGCGTTCTTCGCCCCGCGCGCGTGGCGCGTGCGCCGCCCCGAGCCGGAGGCCGAGCTGGTGGCCGAGGCGGCGCGCCGCCTGGCGCGCGCCGAGAGGCCCCTGATCGTGTGCGGCGGCGGCGTCATCTACTCCGGCGCCAGCGAGGAGCTGGCCGCGTTCGCCCTGCGCCACGGCGTGCCGGTGGTCGAGTCGCAGGCCGGCAAGGGCGCCCTGCCGTGGGACCACCCCTTGAACGCCGGGCCCGTGGGGGCGGCGGGCGGGTTGGCTGCCAACCGCCTGGCGGCCCGCGCCGACCTGGTGGTGGCCGTTGGCACGCGTCTCGGCGACTTCGTGACCGCCTCCAAGACCGCCTTCCAGGACCCCGGCGTGGAGTTCGTGGGCGTCAACGTGACGCCCTTCGACGCGGCCAAGCTGGGCGGCATGGCGCTCGTGGCCGACGCCAAGCGCGCCCTGGAGCGACTCGGCGCTGCCCTGGAGGCGGCCGGCTGGGAGGGGGCGCCCGCCGCGTGGCGCGAGCGGACGCGGAGCCTCAAGCGGGAGTGGGACGGCGTGGTCGACGAGCTGCGCGCCGGCAAGGGCCTGGCCGCCACGCGCGGCGGGGTCGACCCGGGCGCGCAGGTGGCCGCCGACGACCGCCTGGCGCAGGCCGAGGTCATCGGCATCGTGAATGACGCCGTGGGCGGACACGCCACCATGATCTGCGCCGCCGGCAGCATGCCAGGCGACCTCCTCAAGCTGTGGCGCCCGGAGGACCCCAAGGCGTACCACCTCGAGTACGGCTACAGCTGCATGGGCTACGAGATCCCCGCCGGCATTGGCGTGAAGCTCGCCGAGCCCGAGCGCGAGGTGGTGGTCATGATCGGCGACGGCTCCTACCTGATGATGAACAGCGAGATCGTGACGGCGCTGGCCGAGGGCCTGCGCTTCACGGTGGTGCTCGTCGACAACCACGGCTTCCAGTCGATCCACGGGCTGCAGCGCGCGTCTGGCACGCCGTCGTTCCTCAACGAACTCAGGAGCCGCGGCGGGGCCGCCCTCGACGGGCCGTACCAGACCGTCGACTTCACCGCCCACGCCCGCTCGCTCGGGGCCAACGCGCTGTACGCGCCCACCCGCGAGGCGCTCGAGGAGGCGCTGGCGGCCGCCAAGGGCGACGAGCGGTTGAGCGTGATAGTGGTGCCCACGCATCCGGAGAAGCGCGTGCCGGGCTTCGAGGGGTGGTGGGACGTGCCCATCGCCGAGGCCACCGAGCAGGAGAACGTGCGCGCCGCCAGGTGGGAGTACGACCTGGGCCGCGCCAAGCAGAGGCCCGTATGAGCGCCGCTGCCCCACGCGTCGGGATAGGCCCCATCGGCTGGGTGAACGACGACATCCGCGGCTGGGGGCCCGGCTACACGGCCGAGCAGGTGATGAGCGACATGGCGGCCCTCGGCTACGCGGGCTCGGAGATGAGCTACGTCTACCCGCAGGAGCCGGCGGCGCTGCGCGCCGCCCTGGCCGGGCACGGGTTGGTGCTGGCCGGCGCCTACCGCTGGACCAACTTCGCGCACGCCGAGTACCTCGAGGAGGAGCTGGCGCTGGCGCGCGCCCACGTCGACTTCTGCCGCGCCGCCGGCGCGGGGTACGCCAACCTGGCCGAGGGCGGCGGCTCGCTGCACTGGGACAGGCGCGGGCAGTCGGACGCCGTGGAGCCGCTCACCGGCGACCAGTGGGCGCGCGTGTGCCGCGCCTTCGACGCGGTGGGCGCCTACGCCCGCGAGCGCGGCGTGACCCTGTGCGTGCACCCGCACGGCGGCACCGCCATCGAGCGGCCCGCCGACATCGAGCGCCTGTTCGCCCTCACCGACCCCGAGCTGGTCGGTTACTGCCTCGACACTGGCCACGTGGCCTACGGCGGTGGCGACCCCGGCGACGTCACGCGCCTGCTGGCGCCGCGCGTGCGCTACGTGCACCTGAAGGACGTGCGCGCCGACGTGCTGGAGCGCGCGCGGGCGGGGGGCCTGTCGTTCGTGGAGGCCGTGAAGGCGAACGTGTTCTGCACCCCCGGTGCTGGGGCGCTGGACTTCGACCCCGTGATGGCCGCCCTGAGGGAGGCGGGCTACGCGGGGTGGTACATCGTGGAGGCGGAGCAGGACCCGGCGGTGCACGACCCGTACCGCGTGTCGGGC
Organism: Trueperaceae bacterium; assembly: GCA_019454765.1. Lineage (NCBI taxonomy): Bacteria > Thermotogati > Deinococcota > Deinococci > Trueperales > Trueperaceae > Trueperaceae bacterium. The sequence continues at coordinate 13,236 of JACFNR010000043.1, forward strand.
GCCGCCAGGGAGTTCCTGCGGGAGAGGTACGGCCTGTGAGCCGCCGCTCCAGGGCGGCCGGGGGACCGAGGAGCGGTCATGAGCCAAGCTAACGGTAGGGCAGAGGGAAGCGTCGGTTTCCTCGTCATCGGGGCGGGGCGCATGGGCGCGCTGCACGCCCGTCACCTTGCCGGCGCCGTGGACGGCGCTCACCTCGTGCGGGTGGTGGACGCCGACGCGGCCGCCGCCGCGCGGGCCGCCTACGGCGGGGCCGAGTCGGGCACCGACCTGGCCGCCGCCTTGGCCGACCCGCGGGTCGGGGCGGTCCTCATCGCCTCGCCCACCACCCTGCACGCCGAGCACCTCGAGGCGGCCGCGCGGGCCGGCAAGGCCATCTTCTGCGAGAAGCCCGTGGCGCACGAGCTCAAGCGCACGGAGCAGGCCCTCGCCGTCGTGCGGGACGCCGGCGTGCCGTTCCAGATCGGGTTCAACCGCCGCTACGACCCCGGCTTCGCCGAACTGGCGCGCACGGTGCGCGCGGGCGAGATGGGGCGGGTGGAGATGTTCCGCAGCCAGTCGTCGGACCCCACGCCGCCGCCGGAGGATTACGTGGCCACGTCGGGCGGCATCTACGTCGACTCCGTGATCCACGACATCGACATGGCCCGCTTCGTGGCCGGCGAGGTCACGCGCGTGACCGCCCTGGGGCGCGTGCTGGTGGAGCCGTACCTCGAGAAGCACGGCGACATCGACACGAGCATCCTCACCCTGGAGTTCGAGTCGGGCGCCATCGGCGTGCTGCAGAACACGCGCCGCACCGTCTACGGTTACGACCTGCGCGTGGAGGTGCACTGCGCCCAGGGCAAGCTCGTCTCCGAGGCCGAGCGCGCCACCAACCTGTGGCGTTACGGCAAGGGCGGCATAACGGGCGACTACGTCTACTACTTCCTGGAACGGTTCCGCGACGCCTACCTCGTGGAGGTGCAGGCGTTCGTGGCCGCGCTGCGGGCGGGCGAGACGCCCACGCCGGGGCCTAGTGACGCGCTCGGGTCGTTGCGGGTGGCGTTGGCGGCGCGGGAGAGCCTGCGGCGGGG
>JACFNR010000043.1:14408-15812 GCA_019454765.1 Trueperaceae bacterium
AGCGGCTCCGGGAGGGGCGAGTGAGCGACAAGCGGTACGACCTCATCACCATGGGCCGGTCGTCCATCGACCTGTACGCCAACGACATCGGCGCGCCGTTCGAGGAGATCACGAGCTTCGCGGCGTACGTGGGCGGGAGCCCCACCAACATCGCCGTGGGCGCGCGCCGGCTCGGGCTGCGGGCTGGGCTCCTCACGGCCGTGGGCGAGGACAAGGTGGGCGACTTCATCCTCGCCTTCCTGCGCCGCGAGGGCGTGGACGTGAGCTTCCTGCCGCGCAAGCCGGGGGCACGCTCGAGCGCCGTGCTGCTCGGCATCGAGCCGCCCGACCGCTTCCCGCTGGTCTTCTACCGCGACAACGCGGCCGACATGCAGCTCACCATCGACGACGCGCTGGCGGCCCCGCTCGACTCGACGCGGGCGCTGGAGGTGTCGGGCACGGGTCTGAGCCGCGAGCCGAGCCGCAGCGCGACGTTCTTCGCCGCGGAGCGCGCGCGTGCCGCTGGGGCCGCGGTGTTCCTCGACATCGACTTCCGCGCCGACCAGTGGCACGACCCGCGCGCCTTCGGGCTGGCCGTGCGGGCGCTGCTGCCGAACGTGGACGTGGCCATGGGCACGGAGGAGGAGGTCAACGCCGCCATGCTCACCGACGCCTCGCAGGTGCGTGTGACGCACCAGCAGGTGTCGGCCCCCGAGATCGAGGGCGACGTGAACGCGAACGTGCGGGCGCTCCTCGCGGTGCCGGGCGGCCCGAAGGTGCTGGTCGTGAAGCGCGGCGCGGCGGGCGCCACTGTGTTCACGGCCGACGGGAGCGTGACGGACGTGCCGGGCTTCCCGGTCGAGGTGCACAACGTGCTGGGCGCGGGCGACGCGTTCGCGAGCGGCCTCATCTACGGTCGCCTGAAGGGCTGGGACTGGTACCGCAGCGCCCGCATGGGCAACGCCTGCGGCGCCATCGTGGTGACGCGGCACGGCTGCGCCAACTTCATGGCGTACGAGGAGGAGGCGCTGGCGTTCGTGGAGGGGCGCGGGGGGTTCTGAGGGGGCGCGCGGGCGCCCGCCGGCGGCCCGGGTCTGCGGGGTCCTGGCGGGCGCCTCAGGCCTTGCCGGCGCTCCCGAACAGCGCCATCTTCTCCATGGCCACGCGCTTGGCGGCCTCGAGCCCGTCGGCGAGGAGCGCCTGCGGCAGGTAGCCCTTGCCCTCGCGGTCGCGGCCGGCCTCGACGTAGCGCCGCACGGCGGCCGTGAAGGCGACCAGGCACTCCGTGTTGACGTTCACCTTGCGCACGCCCAGCTCGATGGCGCGGCGCACCATCTCCTCCGGCACCCCCGAACCGCCGTGTAGCACGAGCGGCGTGCCCTGGGTGGCGTGGGCCACGTCGGCCAGGCGCTCGAAGTCGAGGCC
>JACFNR010000043.1:15912-17952 GCA_019454765.1 Trueperaceae bacterium
CAGGTGGTGGGTGTTGGGTCCGGGGCTGGGACTGGGGGTCGCGCTCTGACGGAGGTACATTCGACATTCGCGAATCGCGAATTGTACGCGAGATGTTTTCGTAATACGTTGATCACGTGTCCTCGAACGAGACGATCGATGGTGTCCCGGTAACAGAAGAGCAGATCGCTGCCTGGGTCGCCGAGGCGGAGGCGGGTTTCGACGCCGAGACGCTGCAGAAGCGAGGGCGTGGTCGGCCGGGGCGAGGCGCCGGGCCGTCTCAGGTGATCGCCGTGCGCCTGACCGTGGACGAGTTGGCAGCTCTCGATGCTAGGGCCGCCGCCGAGGGTAAGTCCCGGTCCGAGGTCATACGCCAGGCCTTGTCAGCTTCTGGGATCATCTGAAGGTCCGCGCGGGGGCGTCGGGCCTGGCGCGGCCTTGACGGCGCCAGGCGGCCGCATCCCGCCTCGCTGCGTGAGCAGCAAACCCCCGAGGAAGAAGACCGTCGCCGCCAGCGGCAGGATCCCGTAGCCGAAGACCTTGACGAGTACCCCGCCGAGCAGCGCGCCGACCACGCCGGCGAGGGCGCCGCTGGCGGAGAAGAGCCCCATGGCTTCGCCCTCGGGGAGGCCCAGGTTGGCGGTGAGGGTGGAGCCGGCCACGCTGAGGAGCGACCAGGCGAGCACGATGACGGTGAAGAGCGCCATGGCGGCGGGGGCGCGCCAGGCGCCGGGGGCGAGCGGGAGGACGGTGAGGGCCGCGAACGCGACCAGGCGCACCGTGATGGCGAAGCGGAGGACCACGGTGGCGCCTCGGCGTTCGGTCCAACGGCCGGCGGGGGTGTAGAGGAGGAGACCGAGGGCAGCGGCCGCGGCGTAGGCCCAGGCGATGGTGGTGGTGGCCAGGTCGTACTGGCGCGCCAGGAGGAGGGGGTAGAAGGCGAAGAGGAAGGCCGAGCCGGTGTTGATGACGAACCAGAGCGTCTGGAAGCGGATGAAGGGGGGTGGTGCGTGGCGGAGCCAGGCGATGGCGGTGCCGATGGTGGGGAGGTGGTGGGCGTGCAGCAGGGAGGCGAAGATCGGTTCGACCTTGAGGTGCACGTGGCTGTGGCCGGGGCGGACCCGGAGCGTGCCGGGCATCTGGGGGAGCGCGTTGGTGTAGAGCAGGGCGGCGAAAGGGACGATGGCGGTGAGGCCGATGGCGAGGCCAAGGTGGGTGGTGCTCAGCAGGCCGGCGAGGGCGAGGCCGGCCACCTGGCCCACGCCGTAGCTCGTCTGGAGCAGGCCGAGCCGTTCGCCCCAGGTGTCTTGCGGGAAGCGCTCGACCACGTAGAGGTTGCCGAGGGTGCTGGTGGCGGCTATGCCGGCACCGAGGGCGAGGCTTAACAGTGTGAGGGCGGCGGGCTGGCGGGTGAACGCCAGGCCCGTGAGGGACAGCCCGGCCGCGGCGAGGCCGCCGGCGAAGAGGAGGCGGTAGGTGCCGTACTTGTCGGCGAGCTGGCCCCAGAGGGGCGCGCTGAGTTCGCCGAGGCTGAGGGCGCCGACCACGAGACCGACGAGGGCCACGTTGCCGTCGCGGCTGACCCAGAGGGGGAGGAGGAGCGGCGCGAGCCCGGCGGCGGCGGCGCCCAGGAGGGCGTAGGCGACGAACCACGGTTCGGGTCTGGGTGGTGGCTCCGCGGCGGCCAAGGTGCCTCAGGTATACGACGGAAACGCGATCTGGCAGGCGGGCCGCCTAGCGCGGGGCGAGGCCCACGGCCTGGAGGAGCGCGTACATGTTGGTGGGGCCCACGAAGCGGAAGCCGCGTTCGCGGAGGGCGGCCGCGAGGGCCTCCGATTCGGGCGAGCGCGTGCGGTGCTCCGCTGCCGCGCCGGCCGTGGGGGAGTCCGGCGCTACCGCGAACGAGTGGACGAGTTCGACCAGCCCGCCCTCCGCCCGCAGCGCCAGCGTGGCTGCCGCGTTGGAGATGGTGGCGCGGATCTTGGCCTCGTGGCGGATGAGGCCTGGGTCCGCCTTGAGGCGGGCCACGTCCTGGTCGGTGAGGGCGGCCACCTTGGCGGG
>JACFNR010000043.1:18052-24955 GCA_019454765.1 Trueperaceae bacterium
CTGGGCGGCTACGGCGGCGGGCTGGACCGCAAGCGTTGGCTGCTCGACCACGAGAGCAGGGCGTTCGGCGGGGGCGCGGGGCGGCTGTTCTGAGACAGTGACGCTCCAGGGGTGCGGCGCGACTCGAACCGAGGTCACGTCGCGGCGTGGGCACGCGGCCCGCGCTAGCCGAACCTGGTCGCGCTGAACTCCGGGATGGCGTCGGCGCCCTCAAGCAGCCCGGCGATCAGCTCGCCGAACAGAGGTCCGAACTTGAAGGCGTGTCCCGAACCGCCACCCGCCAGGACGACGTTCGGGTGGGCCGGGTGGCGGTCGAGCACGAAGCGCTCGTCGGGCGTCTTCGTGTAGAGGCAGGTGGCGGCGCTGGTGGGCGTGGCGCCGACCCCGGGTAGGAGTGCCGTGGCCGCCGCGATCGTGGTCTCCGCCAGGGCCGCGTTCACCTCGAAGCTGCGCTCGTCGGCACTCGGGACGGCTCTGGCCCCGCCGTTGTCGGCCACCTTCACGACGTGGGGGTACTCGAAGGCCGGGAAGCCGTAGATGCCGCCGTTGCCGTCGGCCACGCGCTCGATGAAGACGGGCATGCGGCCAGTCTGGTGGGCGGCGAGGTCGCCCGTGACGGGCAGGTAGATGACCTGCTGCTGCTCGACGACGAGCGGCAGGCGCGCCCCGTCCGCCAGTCCGGCCAGCCAACCGCCGGCCGCGATCACGAGACGCCCTCCGTGATAGGTGCCAGCTGCGGTGGTGACGGTCACGCTCCCGGGTTCGGCCGCCACGTTCAAGACGGGCTCCGACTCGCGCAGCGTGGCGCCCCTCGCCGCCGCGGAGCGCAGCAGTGTGGCAACCGCGCGGGTGGCCGGCAGCACGGCACTGGCCGGGTGGTACACCACCGTCTTGTCGTCAGGCACGGCGAAGACGGGAAAGCGCTCGCGCAGCTCGCTCCCGCTGAGGCGCTCGCCCGGGCTGCCGGCCGCCGCGAGGGAGGCGAGCATGGCCGTGGCCTGCGGGTCGTTGGCCGAGAAGAGGTCGATGCCGCCGGTGCGGTGGAGGAGCCGCTCGCCCGTCTCGGCCTCGAGGTCCTGCCAGAGCGCGTCGGCGCGGACGGCCAGGCGGGTGTGAAGCTCGTCGACGTACGCGTGCCGGAAGATGCGCGACCCGCCGTGCGACGAGCCGCGCTCGTGCAGGAACGGGAACTGCTCGAGGAGCAGCACGGAGCCGGCGCCCGCGAGGGTGCGCGCGGCAGCGCTGCCGATGACGCCTGCGCCGATGACGATGGTGTCGAAGGTGGGCATGGGTCAATGTAGCTAACCTATGGGTGGTCGAGTCCGAGAAGGCGTGCTCGGACAACAATTGTCGCGGGCCTGGCGCCAAGTCGCACGGTGTTCGCGGGGGAGGTCGTCATGCCGAGGTTCCATCTCAACGTTCCCAGGCAAGTGTCCGAGCGCGTACGCCAACTGGCGAAGGACCAGAACCTAAGCATCTCCAGGTACCTGGCGCGGATCGTCGAGCGTGAGGTGGAGACGGGTTGGCCAGCGGGTTACTTCGAGGAGGTCATCGGCGGCTGGGTGGGCGAGCCGCTAGACCGTCCTGAGCAGCCCGGCCTCTAGGCGAGGGACAAGGTGCGCTAGGCGACGGACCAGCCGGCGGATTGTCACGGCCGGACCACTGCCGCCGCGTCCCCACTCCGACCCACCCGCCGCCGCACGAGCACGACGATCGCCGCGTGTGCCAACACCGCCACCGCCAGCCCGACCAGGTGACCGGCCAACCCGAGCCCGTTGGCTCGTGCCACCACCACCAGCGCCCATGTGCCGAAAGGCACGAACAGCGCGGCGGCCGTCAAGAGGCCCGGGTTGTAACTCCTCAGCACGGCGGCCATGACGATGTGCAGCACGGCGTTCAGCAGCGTGGTGTAGATCAGGATTAGTCCGAAGCCAACGTCCACCAGGCCGGTCAGCAGGAGCACCACGGCGCCAAGGAGCCAGACGGCGCCCACGTTAATCCACATGGTGGCGCGCGGCGTCAGCGCGTCGGCCCCGCCCGCCACGCGCAGGTTGATGAAGCGCCGGAAGCGGTCGCGGTAATGCTCCTCGACCTGGTGGACGAGGTAGAGGAGCAGCAGCAGGTAGGTGAGGGTCAGCCCGCTGGGCCACGCGCCCACCGCGAGCGGCAGGAGGCAAGCCAGGAACGCCGCCGCCACGGTGCCGGCGAACGGCCAGTTGGAGTCCAGCCAGGCGAGCGCGTTGGGGGTGACGGTCGGGATCGCGTGCTCGTCGGGCGTGCGGGGTTCGGGCGTCATGACCGCCTCCTCTGGACCACCCGTGGCGCGGGCCGACCCGACCAAGTGTGGCGCGCGGGAGACACGCGCGCTGTGACGGGCCGCGGCGAGCACGGTGCGGTGGACCGCGAGGGAGCTTCCGCACAGCGCCCTCGGGTGACAAGCGTCTACCGTTCGGGCATGAAGCCTAGGCTCCTGACGCTGTTCCTCGCGGCCGCTCTGCTGGCGCCGCTCCTCGCCTCGTGCGGCGTGGCCGGCGCCACCCCCAAGGAGATGGCCACCGCCAACGAGCTATCGCGCGAGGTGAACGCCGCCCGCACCGCCGGCGCCACGTGCGGGGGAGAGTGGAAGGCTCCCGTGCCCGCGCTAAGGGTGGACCCGCTGCTCGTGAGGGCCGCGCAGGACCACAGCGAGGACATGCTGGCGCGGGGCGTGCTTTCGCACACTGGTGCCGACGGCAGCAACCCGGGCCAGCGGATCGCCCGCACCGGCTACGAAGCGGCCACGTGGGGCGAGAACGCCGCCGTGGGCCACACCAGCGTGGCGAGCGTGATGGCCGGTTGGCTGGGGAGCGCCGGGCACTGCCGCAACGTCATGAACCCGGGCGTGACGGAGATGGGCGCCGGGCGGGCGGGGAACTACTGGACGATGGTGTTCGCGCGGCCCAGGTGAGAGTCTCTCAGCCAAGGCGCCGCGTGCGAACCAAGCACGTCACCGGCGCGCTCCACCAGCCCGGCTATGCGGCCCGGCCGGTCGGACTCGACCACCTCGAATACCCCAGCGCTTCATCCGCTCGGTGGCAAAAGGGCTGGTTAGCGGTGAGCGGCCCGGCCCGACCTCGTGGGGGCGGGTTCGACGTGTGAGCGATGTGGCACGACCTTTGTTTCTTGATCTCCGTTCGGGTCTCGGCCGCCGTCCAGGTAGCGGGCGATCGCCGCCAACACGAGCGCGTTGATGCTCGTGCCTTGCAGCTCCGCCGTGAGCGCGAGTTCCTTGTGCTCGTCCGGCGTCATCCGCACGAAGACGTTCCCGGAGTAGGGCCTCTCCGGCTTCTCTCCGAGTTCGGCGCACCATTCGAGGTAGTCGTCGACAGCTTCGTGGAAGGCGTTCGTCAGCTCCGGGACGGTGCTCCCTTCGAAGTGGAGCACGTCGCGGAGCCCCGTCACGCGGCCGCTGAGCGAGCCGGCGTCCACGTCGATCTTCGCCTCGGCGGTGTAACCCTTGTACGGCTTAAGCCTCGTCATCGATAGCCTCCAGGAACTCCCTAACGCTCTCGATCAAGCCGGCACTGCACTCGTTGCCGGGGTGGGGGCGGTGGACGCCGAGTTTGCGCCCGCCACGCTGTCGGATCCGGAAGCGCGACCCCTTGCCCGGCGTGATCTGGCAACCCAACGCTGCTAGAAGGCTCTTCACGTCAACCCAGTTGATAGTGGTGGGCGTCGGTGTTCGCCGGATCTGCGCGAGCGTCTTCCTATGCTTGGAGTTCAGACCACGCACCGCGACTCCTGCGAGCCCCCGCAGTAGGTGATAGCATAGCATGCTAGCGATGTGACGGTCGCGTCCGTCGATGCGCCCTGGTTACTACCTGATGGATGAGGCCGGTGGTCTTCCGGGCGGCGGCCGGAGGCGGCGCCGACCGGGGGAGATCAGCATGTGCTCACTTGTTCCCGACGACCGCCCCGCGGGAGACTTCGGCCGCGGAGGCTCAGCTCTTCAGCCTGTTGGCTACCCTACCGGACGAGCACCGCGTCTTCCACGGCGTTCGGCTCCGCAACAGCGACCAGGACGGCAGGATCCTCGACAAGCGCGGCGAGACGATGAGGATGGAGAGCGACTGGCAGCGTTCGCATACGTCTCTTTGACGCGGCTTCGAGGCAGTACTGGCTGTTGTTGCCGGCGGGAGCCTGGGCAGAATCGCTGACCGGAGGTTGACAGTTGGGCTACGCACGACACTTCAACCTCCAGAAGGCGGCTCCGGCTACGGAGAAGGCCGTGAAGCCGTCGAGGCTGGATCCATCGATCCTGTCAGAAGAGGCGGGCGTCCCAGTGGAACTCGACGCGGCGCAGTTCTCTGACCTCGCCGAACGATGGATGGGCCGGGTTGAGTAGCAGGTTCGTGCCGTCGGGTACGAGGGCGCTAGGCACCTGCGCGGCCAGCGTCCGACGTGTGGTGAGCCAGCGGTCTCCAAGGTCACGGGTGGCCGTGATGCTCTGTTTCCAGCCAGCCGGCAGGTCGGTCAACCGGGTTATGTGACCGTCGGGTATGGAGAGCTCGATCCCGACGTAGGGCTCCTCGGTTGCCTCGGCCTCCAGATGGACGAGGGTCTCGAGCACGGCGAGTGCCAGGGAATCCGCCACGTAGACCATCCTGCTCCCCGGCTTGTTCCAGCGGCCGGGGTACATGGCGGCGCCGTCGCCTGACAGCGCGGTCGATTGCCACCGGGCATGCACGAGGCGCCAGGCCTTCAGAGGAAGACCCCGTGCTCGAGCCGACCAAGGGCTTGCATGACCTCCCACGCGCCCGGCTCGGTGTCGGCGAAGGCGAGGGGCGTCTGGCCGCCGAGGAACCGCTTCGGGGTCGTGAGCCAGTCCGCTGCGGAAGACCCGAGGACCTCCGTTGCACGCGCCATGAGCCGGCTGATGCGGAAGAGCCTGTCGGACTCGTCGACCTGGAACCTGCCCTCGCCCTTCCGGCGTTGCAGCGTGCGGGGCGACACGGAGATCGTCCTGGCGAGCTCGCTATGGCCCACACCCAAGCTGGCGGCGAGGTCCTCGAAGGCCTCGTACGGCAAGCCGGCCTTGATGGCGGCGATCGCGTCTCGCGAGGTTACGGGCTGAGCCTGCGTGGCCATATGCCGATCGTAGCACGCCATATGCCGCACCCCATGATCACCTTCTCCACGAGTATGCGGATAGCGGAGCGTCGTAGCCGATCGTCACCCTTAGGAGTCCTACCAGGCCGAGGCTGTAGGCTTGCGCGAGAGGCGCCCCACGTAGGAGAAGTGTTGGAAGCTTGCACCTGCGTTAGGAGCGAACGCGGCGTCGGAGGTAACTCGGGAGGCACGTGTGGGGATGGCCGAAGCGTCCAGGAACTCAGACCGAGGGAGCCGGCGTTTCGCGGCCGAGGCGGCGTACGCCGACAGCATCTTCCAGCAAGCGCAGGGCGACGTCGCCGGGGCCATCGCCGCAGCGGAACTGGCGCTCGAGCACGATCCCACTTACGCTCCCGCGGTCCTCACGGTAGGGAGCATCGAGTACCAGCGCGGTAACGACGCGGTCGGGCGGCGCCTCCTGCTGTCGCTCACGGCGCTGGCAGACGAGGGCGATCTGCGCGTGGTGCTGGACGAGGCCGGTGATTTCCTCATCGGCGAGGGCCGGTACGAGGATGGGCTGGAGTTCTACCGGGCCGCAACAGCGCGCTATCCGGACGACGTGGCGCTCCTGCAGGGCCTCTGCTGCACGGCTGACCACGCTGGGGCGTTCGAGTTGGCGTTGGCTGCGGCGACCAGCGCGGTACGGCTGGAACCTCACCGATCGGCATTGCGCAGCGACCTCGGCTGGAGCCTCTTCCGGGCCGGGAGGCTGCGGGAAGCCGAAGCGGAATTGCAGCTGGCGCTGGACCTCGACGAGGACAACGAACTCGCGGAGGAGAACCTGCGGGTGTGTCGGGATGCCCTGGCTGTGGAGGACGCCGGCTGAGCGCGTCCTGATCGAGTGCGGTCAGGCCACGCGCCGACCTGCGCGCGTCGCTCAGCTCCAGCCAGTGCGTGCCCCCAATGTGTCTACAATGTAGTGACGAATTGACCGTCGGCGAAAGGAGCGACATGGCGATAACCGGAGCCTCGACCACCTCGAATAGCGGTTCGTCCGAAGGCCGAGTTCTTGCCGCTCGCGGGTACGACCTGCGCGGTCACGCCACGGCTGAGAGGCTTCGGAAGAGCCTCGGCCTCGACGCCAAGAGCATGGCCGACTACCTGGGCATCGACGAGAAGACGTACTTCCGTCGCGCCCGCGGTCAACTCAAGGGTGGCGAGAGCCTGAAGGTCGAGATGCTCGCTGCCATACTAGAGGAAGCCACGCGCGTCCTGCACGGCGAAGAGGAAGCAACCCACTGGATCACGACCCCCATCATCAGCCTCGACCGTAAGCGCCCCATCGACCTTCTGACGAGCATCGGCGGTTACGAGCGCGTCAAGAACACCCTCACGAAGATCGAGTACGGGATGTACTGAGTGCTGGCTTGGCGCATCTTCGATCATGCCGCCGCTTACGCCACGCAACCCGGTTTCGACCCGCTCGACGGCGCCGGTGGACTTCAAGGCGCTGCGCGGTGGCACCACCGGGGCCACCCCATCCTGTACGCCGCCAGCAACCCCAGCCTTGCCCTGCTCGAGATCCTGGTTCACATCGACCCCCGGCGGTTCCGGGAGCAGACCCTCTTGCGGCTCGAGTTCGAGGACGACGTCGAACGGGTCTCGCGCGCCCAGCTCGTGCAACTCCTCCGGGACGCGCCTGCACACGCGCCCGAGGCTCGCACAAGGGACTACGGGAGCGCGTGGCTTAGAGAGAAGCGTTCCCTTGCGCTCGTGGTCCCTAGCCTCGTGATGCCGTTCGACGACAACGTCCTC
>JACFNR010000044.1:0-4054 GCA_019454765.1 Trueperaceae bacterium
AGGTTGAGCGACGAGAAGTCCACGGTCGGCACGATGATCTGCGCCTGGCACATGGTCAGTTCGTCGTTCGCCAGGCCGTGGTCCTCGGGGCCGAACACCACGGCCGTGCCGGCGACCAGCCGCGGCGCCGCCTGGCGGGGCGTGAGGACGGGGTAGTTCTCCGCCTTGCGCGGCCTGGCGCTGGTGCCGAACACGATGTCGAGGTCGGCGACCGCCTCGCCCAACGTGCCCACCACCCGCGCGGCGTCCAGGACCTCGCCGGCGTGCGTGGCGAGGTCGTAGCTGCGCTTGTCGACACGGCAGCGCGGCGCGACCAACCACAGCTCGCGCAGGCCGAAGTTGAGCATGGCCCGGGCCACCGAGCCGACGTTGGCCGACTCCTTCGTGCGCACGAGGATCACGCGCGGCCCTGCCTGACGCTCCGCCGCGGTCGGCCTCTCCGAACCCTCGCTCGTACCGCCGTTCACGAGCGCGAGCATAACAGCGGGGTCCCCAGGGAGCCAGAACGGGACCGAGCCGACGGCGCTAGGCTCGTCGGCTCGGTCATCCGCTGCGGCCAGCGCGGCCGCGTTTCGCGTGGGTTCAGGCCTTGGGCTGCTGCAGGGCGTTGATGCGCTTGGCGAGGCGCGACTTGCGGCGCGCGGCCGTGTTGGCGTGGAGCAGCGACGACTTGATGGCGCGGTCCACGAGGCCCTGCACGACCTTCTGGTACTTGGCGGCGGCGGCGAAGTCGCCCGCCTCGGCGGCGGCCACCGCCTTCTTGGTGAAGGTGCGGATGGTGCTCTTCTGGGCGCGGTTGGCGAGTCGGCGCTGCTCCGACTGGCGGTGGCGCTTCATCGCGGATGCGTTCTGTGACACGTTACTCCTCGTTCTCAACGCGTGGCCCTGGCGCTGGCCGGGCCGCCTCGGCTGGGGTCATGAGAGCTCCGCTGTGGAGCCGGCAAGTGATGATGCTAGCACACCCCGGGCGCGCGCCTCAAGGTGCGGGCGGCACCCGGCCGTGCCCCGCCGCCGGTAACTGGTAGCGTTCGAGCCATGCTCGACCTGGGGGTGGCGCTCGACCTGATCCGCGACACGCTCACGTTCCGCCCGGGCACCACCGAGCTGCTGAGGCTGGGCGGCAACGCGCTGCGTCTGGCCTTCTGGGTGCTCCTGGCGGCGGGGCTCTCCGAGGCGGTCGGCGAGAGCGTCGTGCTGTTCGTCAACCGCGTCTCGCCCCGGCGCTTCGTCATCTCGCTGCTCATCTCGGCGGTCATCTTCGCCGTCACCTACCTGTTCTTCGCCTTGAGCGTCTACCTGGTGGCGCGCTACGCGTTGGACAGGCAGGTTGCCTTCTCGTTCGTGGCCGGCATCGTGGCGCTCGGGCAGGCGCCGCGCCTGTTCGGCCTGTTCGTGTTCCTCCCCTACCTCGGCTTGCCCGTATCCGTCGCGCTGTGGGCCTGGAGCATCGCCGCGACCGTCCTGGGCGTGGCGGAAGGGCTACGCCTGGCGCCACTCGAGGCGCTCCTGGCCGTGGCGCTCGGCGCGCTGCTTCTCATCACCATGCAGCGGACCGTCGGCCGACCGCTGCTCCTCCTGGCGCGGCTGGTGCGGCGCCAGGCGGCGGGCGTGAGGCTCGTGACCGACGCTCGGGGCTTGCGCGAGCTGATCGACGCCGACCCCGACGCCGGGCTCGCCCCACCGAAGCCGCCGCGCCGCACCCGCGAACGCACGCGCCGATCGGGAGGCGGGCAGCGATGATCGGCGTGGTGGTGGGCACCGTGCTGGCTGCGCTGCTGGTGTCGCTGCTGCTCTCGCCGGTGGAGGCGCTGGGCTGGTGGGCGGGGTGGTACGGAGAGGGGCTCGAGCAGCCGCACGAGGCGAGCACCGCGCCGTACACGCCTATCGGGCCGCGCAAGCAACCCCGGCAGTACGTCGTCTACCTCGACGGCATAGCGAAGGTGGGCGCCGCCAACTACGACGACGTGCAGGGGCTGCTCGACGGGCTGGCGGCGGCGTTGCCCCGCACCGTCATCCTCGGCGACCTGATGCCCTACTCGGTCCGCAACGTCGGCCTGCTCGAGGAGCGCGCGCTGAGCTGGTTCTGGCAGCGCATGTTCCAGTTCAAGCTGGAGCGCCGTCACCCGCTGATCGCGTTCACCATCAACATCCGCAACCTCTTCCAGGTGTTGGTGGCCGCGGATCCGCGCTACGGCAGGGTTTACGGGCGGGGCGAGGCGCAGATCATCCTCACGTCGTTGCTCCGCGCGGGCTACGCCCCGGGGAGCGGCGTGCCTATCACGATCGTCGGCTATAGCGGCGGGGTCCAGATCGGCCTGGCGGCGGCGCCGTTCCTGAAGCGCGCGCTCGGCGCGCCCCTCACGATGGTCTCCCTCGCCGGCGTCATGGCGAGCGAGGCCGGCCTCGACGTGCTCGACCGCCTCTACCACCTCGAGGGCTCCATCGACCACGTGCCGGGGTACGGCCGGGCGCTCTTCCCCGGGCGGTGGCGGGTCATGCGCCGCTCGCACTGGAACCGCCTCAAGGACTCGGGTCGGCTGGTGGAGGTGGCCATGGGACCCATGCGCCACAACGGCGCCGGCAGCTACCTCGACGCAGGGGTACTCCTGAACGGCCGGAGCCACCAGGAGCGCACCATAAGCGTGATCGCGGGCATCCTGCGCGGAGTTGCCACGCGAGGAGCGGAGGGTGGGGAGGCGCCGGTGTCGGGCCCGTCACGGCCTTCCCCACGAGATGGCGTATAGTGACCACCGCTATCCGCTTGCCCTGGGGGTTCTTGGCTGGTGGTTGGCCAGGAAGGATACCTCCAAGTAATGCAAAACGAGACTTCGTTCGACGGGTTCGCTCTGGACCCGCGGGTGGCACTGGGCGTGCGCGCCGCGGGCTACACCAAACCCACTCCCATCCAGGAGCAGACGATCGCGGGCGCCATGAGCGGCCGCCACGTGCTGGGCCTCGCGCAGACGGGCACCGGCAAGACGGCCGCCTTCGTGCTGCCCATACTCCACCGCCTCCTACTGGGTAGCGGTCAGGCGGGTCAGCGCCACGGCGGCCGCGGCACGCGTCGCACGGTGCGCGCCCTCGTGGTGGCGCCCACGCGCGAGCTGGCCGAGCAGATCAACGACGAGTTCCGCACCCTCGGCCAGTCGACCGGCCTGCGGAGCGCCACCGTCTACGGCGGCGTCGGCTTCCAGCCGCAGATCGAGGCCTTGCGGGGCCGCGCCGACATCATCGTCGCCTGCCCCGGGCGGCTGCTCGACCACATGCAGCGCGGCAACGCCGACCTGACGGCGGTCGAGGCGCTCGTGCTCGACGAGGCCGATCACATGTTCGACATGGGCTTCCTGCCGTCCGTGCGGCAGATCCTCAAGGCCGTGCCGCCGGAGGCGCAGCGCCTACTCTTCTCCGCGACGATGCCCTCCGAGGTCGCGTACCTCGCGGACGAGCTCCTGACGGACCCGCTCCGCGTCGAGATCAACCGCGTGGCGCCGGCCGAGACCATCGACCACGCCCTGATCCCCGTGGACGAGGCCAACAAGACGGGACTCCTCCTCGACCTTCTGAAGGACGGCGACCTTCGCTCCGTCCTCGTCTTCACGCGCACGAAGCACCGCGCCAAGCGCCTGGCGGCCACGCTCGACAAGGCCAACCACTTCGTGGCCGAGCTGCAGGGCAACCTGTCGCAGAGGCGCAGGCAGGAGGCGCTCGACGGCTTCAAGCAGGGCAGGTACCACGTCCTGGTGGCCACCGACATCGCGGCGCGCGGCATCGACGTGGCGCGCGTCTCGCACGTGATCAACTACGACTTCCCAGACACGACGGAGGCCTACACGCACCGCATCGGCCGCACGGGCCGCGCCGAGCGCACGGGCGAGGCGCTCACGTTCGTGACGATCAGCGACCTCGACAACGTGCGTCAGCTCGAGCGCCGCCTGCGCATGCGCATCGAGCGGCGCCAGATGGAGGGCTACGCCGGACCGGCCGCGCAGCTCGAGGCCCTCGACGCCACCTCGGACCGTGGTGGCGCCGGCGCCTCGGGTGGGCAGGGCGCGCG
>JACFNR010000044.1:4154-10975 GCA_019454765.1 Trueperaceae bacterium
CGGCGACCATCCGCGTGACGGCGGTCGGCGCGGGCAGCAGGGTGGGAGCGTCGGCGGCCGACCCGGACCCCAGGGCGACGCGCAGCCGGGATCCGCTTCCCGCCGCGGCGGGGGGCAGCGCGCCCGCCGGCCCGACGGCGGCGCCGGTCGCGACCGCTGACCTGAGGCGGCCCAGTTCAAGGGCGGTCGCCTAGAGGACCTAGGCCGGCGCCCGCAGACGCGAACCTCCCCTCCCGCGCAAGCTGGAGGGGAGGCTTCGCCATGTCGTCCAGGCTTACCCCGTCAGACAGGTGTGCGCCGCCCGGCCCGGCGCCGGCGCCCAGCGCCCACCAGGTGGCCGTGTTCGCGCACGTCGAGCGCGCCGCCTCTCACGCCGTGGTGATGGCCACGGCCGGCAGCGGCAAGACCACCACGCTCGTGGAGGTGGCGCGCCGCCTGCCGCCGGGCACGACGGCGTGCTTCCTCGCCTTCAACCGGGCAACGGCGGCCGAGCTGCGCCTGCGGCTCCCGGCCGGCACCGCCGCCACCACGATCCACGCGCTGGGTCGCGCCGCCATCGTCCGCGGCCTGCCCGGGGCCGCCCCGCTCCGGCTGGAGCCGGGCAAGTACGGGCGGCTGGCGTCCGGGCTGGCGGCGGGGGCGGGTGCCACCGCTGCGCGAGCGGCGGAACTGGCCCGCTACCTGGGCAGCCTCGCGCGCTTCGCGCGCCTCGAGCTGACCGACGCCTCCGACACGGTCGCGGTCGCCGAGCTGGCGCGGCGTTACGGCCTGGAGCGCCCGTTCGCGGCCGAGGAGGCCACGGGCGTCCACGCCATGCTGGCGCCGCTCCTGGCGCTGGGCACCGCCGCCGCCGCGGACGGTGCGGTCGATTTCACCGACATGGTGTACGTCCCGTTGACCCTCGACCTGCGGCTCGAGGCGTACGACTTCGTCTGCGTGGACGAGGCTCAGGACCTCAGCCGGCTGACCCTGGAGCTGGTGCTGAGGCTGGTCGCGGGCGGCGCGCGGGCGCTGTTCGTCGGCGACGAACGCCAGGCGATCTACGCCTTCGCGGGGGCCGACAGGCGCTCCCTCGCCCGGGTCGCCGAGGCCACGGTCGCCGCCCTGCTCCCGCTCTCCGTCTCGTTCCGTTGCCCCACTAGGCACGTCGCGCTGGCGCGGCGTTTCGCGCCGGAGATGAGCGCGGCGCCCGGCGCCACGGCCGGCTCGGTGCGGCTGCTGCCCGAACGCGCCCTGCCGCGCGTGGCGCGACCGGGCGACCTCGTCTTGTCGCGGACTAACGCGCCGCTGGTGGGCACGGCGCTGGCGCTCGCGCGGGGCGGCCTGCCCACGACGGTGCTGGGCGACGACCTGGCTGAGGAACTGCTCGAGCTGGCGGGGCGCGTGTTCCCCGTCACGACGCGCCTGCCGGAAGACGCGGCCCTGGCCGTCGAGCGCCACGGGGCCGCCGAGGCGGCCCGCCTCGAAGAGCAGCACCTGACGCACCCAGCCCTGCCGCGCCTGTTGGAACGCAGCGCGGACCTCCACAGCGCGCTGGCGCTGGTGCTCGGCGCGCTGCAGGACTCCCCGCCGGCCGGGCCGCCGGAGGGGGTGATCGAGCTTTGGCGCGGCGCGCGGCGCTCGCGTACTGAGCTGGAGGCGGCGGTGCGGCGCCTGTTCGAGCCCGGAAGCCAGGGCGAGGCCGTGGTCCTCAGCACCATCCACAAGGCCAAGGGGCGGGAGGCGGAGCGCGTCTTCCTCCTGCGGCCCGAGGAGCTGGCGGTCGGGTCGGCCGACGCCGAGACGGAGGCGGTCGAGGCCAACGTCCTGTTCGTCGCGTTGACGCGCGCCAGGCGCGAGCTGGTGCTGGTCGAGCGTCGCGGCGGCGCGCTGGCGGCGCGGCTGCGGGCGCGCGCCCGGCGGGTGACCGGCCCGGCGAGCGCGGCCGAGGCCGCGCTGGAGCGGCGTTGGGACGAGGTGCTCAGCCTGGCGGCAGTGATGGCCCGCGCCGACGGGCGCCGAGGGGTCTCGTGGTCGGTCGCTAACCGGCCGCGCGCCGCGGGGCGCGCACCTCGGTCGTCTTCCTGATGCGGAACATGGTGCTGCCGAACAGCCAGAACCCGCGCTTCTCGAGCGCCGTGAGTTCGAGGCCGGCGCGCTCCACCCAGGCTGGCACCTCGTAGGGCGCGAAGCGGTCCCGCGTGACCACCTCGAGGGTGGCGCCCACGGGCATGGCCGCGAGCCGCTCCTGCACCCGCAGCAACCCCAGCGCGCAGGGGGTGGCGCGGTTGTCGAGCCTCTCCACGGCGCCGCCGGCGGCCGGCGCCGCCACCATCAGCCCTCGCCCCCGCCCAGGTCGTCGAGGTTGCACACGCCCCGCACCGGGGAGCAGGCGCGGTAGAGGGGGCAGGTGATGAAGATGACGACGAGCGCCACTATCAGGAGCAGCTTGAGCGGCACGAGGAGGCCGATGCCGCTGAGCCAGAACGGGCTGGTGACGCCACCGTAGCGGAGCGCCATCCAGACGCCCGTGACGATGATGGTGGGCAGCGACGTGCGCACCACCCAGCGGAAGCGCTCGAGTTGCCTCGCGCCGGCCACCACCGCGTCGAGGTTGGCGTTCTTGCGCCCCGCCGGCACGGCCGCCCCCAGGTTGAAGAGCGCGCCGCCCAGCCACGCCGCGAACGCCCACAGGTGCACGGTCCTGACCGCCGCCACGCCGCTCAGCCCGCCGCTGTCGGCCCAACCCCAGAGGAGCAACGCCAGCGCGCCGACGAGGAAGGCGCCGAAGGCCGCCGCCCGGCTGCGGTGGGCTTGCGTGACAAGCGCCGCCAGAGCCAGGCTGGCGGCCGTGAGCGCCACGGCGGTCCAACCCGCGAGGTACGGCACGAACAGGGAGGCCGCCGCGCCGGCCACGAGCACCGGCACGAGGTAGCGACTCACGACCCGCACGCGCTCGAGGAGGTCGTCGTGCATGGTGGCCACCCGCGCCGCGTCGAGCCCGGACTCGTGCCGGCGGAGGTAGAAGAGGCGCCAGGCGAGCATGCCGGTGGGCAAGGCGACGCTCCAGAACTGGAGCCAGCGCCACGCGAGCGCGAGGCCATCGAGGCCGTGCAGCTTGCCGGTCAGGATGGTGCCAACGAGGGAAGCGACCGAAATCAGGAAGAAGGCCGCCTTCGGCAGGAAGGGGGTCTCGGTCTTGACCTCCACCGTGACGCGCTGGCCGAGGGCCGCTACCGGCAGCCGGTTGATGGTCGACGCGGCCGGGAGTGGACTACTGTGATCTACCATGACTGCCTCACTCTATTCCCGAGCGTAGCGCTCTGCTTTGACCCGGGTCAACCGAGGTCCGCCAGGACGGGCGTTATCATCGCGGGCATGGCAGCGCACGGAGAGTACAAGCACCCCGGGGGGAAGCTGGTGGTGGTCGACCTCGAGGTGGTGGCGGGCCGCCTGGCGAACGTCCAGGTGAGCGGCGACTTCTTCCTGGAGCCGGCCGAGGCGTTGGACGCAATCGTGGCGGCCCTCGACGGCGCGCCCAGCGACCTGCCCGAGGCCGAGCTCGCGAGGCGGGTGACGGCGGCGCTGCCCGAGGAAGCCGTGATGCTCGGCTTCGACGCGACCTCGGTGGCGGTG
The DNA here is from genome assembly GCA_019454765.1 of Trueperaceae bacterium. Classification (NCBI taxonomy): domain Bacteria; kingdom Thermotogati; phylum Deinococcota; class Deinococci; order Trueperales; family Trueperaceae; species Trueperaceae bacterium. Next base: position 7,770 of record JACFNR010000044.1, read on the forward strand.
GCGGTGCGCCGCGCCGTAGACGACGGGCGCCCGCGGGAGCGGCTGTGAGCGCCGCCGACGCCCTCGCCAGGTTCTCGCCCCGCTGGAACGAGTTCGACTGGCAGCTCATCCGCACGGGTCCACAGGCGCCGGAACTCCACATGGCCCTAGACGAGGTGCTCACCTACGAGGTCGGGGCGGGCCGGCGCCGGCCGACGCTGCGGATCTGGGAGTGGTCCGGCAACGCCGTCATCCTCGGGCGCTTCCAGTCGGTGCGCAACGAGGTCGACCCCGTCGGCGCCGCGCGGCACGACATCGCCGTCATGCGCCGCATCACGGGCGGCGGCGCCATGTTCATCGAGCCGCAGAACGCGATCACGTACTCCATCTACGCCCCTGACAGCCTGGTGAAGGGCATGTCGTTCATCGACTCCTACGCGTTCATGGACGACTGGGTGCTGGAGGGCCTCCGCTCGCTTGGTGTCGAGGCCGAGTACGTGCCCATCAACGACATCTCGTCGAAGGCGGGCAAGATCGGCGGGGCCGCCCAGACGCGACGCGGGGGCGCCGTGCTGCACCACGTGACGATGGCGTACGACATGGACCCCGCGCGCATGCTCGAGGTGCTGCGCATAGGCCGCGAGAAGCTGTCCGACAAGGGGAGCGTGAGCGCCAACAAGCGCGTGGCGCCGCTCAGGCAGCAGACGCAGCTCCCGCGCGAGACGGTCATCGACGCCCTGGTCGCGACCTTCGAGAAGCGCTACGGGTTGACGCCGGGCCCGCTGAGCGCCGAAGAGCTCGCGGGCGCCGAACGGCTCGCCGCCGACAAGTTCCTCTCAAACGAGTGGCGTTACCTGCTCCCCTGAGCGCCGCCGCGTCCGATGATGCGGCAGGCGCCCAGGGCGGCGCCCGGAGGCGAGCTTGCTCAGCATCGACGGCCTGACGAAACGGTACGGCGCCGCGCGCGCCGTCGACGGGCTCGACCTGGAGGCGCGACCCGGCGAGGTGCTGGCGCTACTCGGCCCGAACGGGGCCGGTAAGACCACCACCATCCGCTGCGTGACGGGCCTGACGACCCCGACGTCCGGCCGCGTCGTCGTGGCGGGGCACGACACGCGGCAGGAACCCCTGGCGGCCAAGGCGGCGGTGGGTTACGTGCCGGACCGCGCCTGGTTCTACCCCAAGGTCACTGCGCTGGAACTACTCAGGTACGTGGCCGGCGTGAGGCGCCAGGCGGCTCCGGCGGCGCGCATCGGATCGCTGCTGGCGCGCTTCGGCCTCGCCGAGCACGGCGGCAACCTCATCGAGACCTATAGCCACGGCATGCGCCAGCGCCTCGCGTTCTGCGTCGCCCTGCTGGGCGAGCCGCGGCTGTTCATCGCCGACGAACCGATGGTGGGCCTCGACGTGCAGGGCAACCGCGACGTGAGGCGGCTGTTCCGGGAGCTGGCTGACGAGGGGCGCACGGCGATCCTCACCACCCACACCCTGCCCGTGGCCGAGGAGGTGGCCGACCGCATCGCCGTCATCGACCGGGGTCGGTTGGTGGCTCTCGGCACGCTGGCCGAGCTGCGGGCCCTCACCCGACACCCGGCCAACGCCTCGCTGGAGGACCTGTTCCTCGCGCTGACCGCGCCGGTAAGTACAGGCGCCGCGTGACCCTCGCGGGGCTGCGCACGCGCGGCGCGCTGCGGGCGCTCGCGGCGAGACCCGTGTGGTTGGTGGCGGCGCTGACCCTGTTAGGCGCCCTCGGGCTGGGCATCTTCCGCGGCACGCGCGCCGCCGTGGCCTGGCTCTACGCCTACCCGCTCGTCGGCAGCATCGCGCCCGCCGTCGTGCAGAGAAGCCTCGAGGGGCTCTTCCTCGTGCTCATGGCAGCGGTGCTCTTCTCCGTCCTGGTGGCGAGCATCGGCACCGTGTACGGCAGCGCCGACCTGGAGTTCCTGCTCGCACTGCCCACGAGCTCGGCGCGGGTGTTCGCCATGAAGGTGGTCGAACTGTTCGTCAACACGGCCGGCCTGCCGCTCGTCCTGACCGTGCCGGCACTGGCGGGCGTGGGGGCCGCGTTGTCGGCGCATCCCGGCTACTACCTCGTGGCGACCGTTGCCGCGGCCGCGCTCTACTCCCTGCCGGTCACGGTGGGCGCGCTGCTGGCGCTGGCTCTCGTGAGGTTCGCGCCCGCCGGGCGGGTGCGGGAGGTGGCGACGGCGGTGAGCATCGGCGCCGCCGCCCTCGCCCTCCTCGGCTTGCGGGCCCTGCGACCTGAGCGCCTGGCGCGCCTCGACCTGCAGGACGCCGACGCCTTCGAGTCCTTCCTCGCCGCCTTCGCGCGGCTCGACGTTGGCTGGCTGCCGCCCGCCTGGGCGACCAAGGCGAGCTGGGCGGCCATCGGGGGCGAACCGAGCGCGGCGGCAGCGGCCCTGGCCGGCGCGGCGGTAGCCGGCCTCCTCCTGACGGCCGGCGCGGCGCGGTTGGCTTTCGTGCGCGGCTGGGTCCGCAGCGTCGACTCGCCGCCCGCGCCGCGCCGCCGCCCCGCGCGACCGGCACCCGCCTGGGAGCGGGCGTTGACGCGTGCGCTCGGCGCGACCGGCGCCATCCTCGCCAAGGACGCGCGCGTCTTCGTGCGCGACGTCCAGCAGTGGAGCCAGGCCGTGGTCCTCTTGGCGCTGGCGGGCGTCTACCTGCTCAGCCTCGCCGCCATCCCCGTGCCCACGCAACAGTTCAGGGACGTGGTGGGAGCCTTCAACATCGCCTTCGTGAGCTTCATCGTGGCGGGCGTGGCGTTGCGCGTCGCCTACCCCAGCGTCGCGTACGAGGCCGGGAGCTACTGGTTGGTGCAGGTGCAGCCGCTGCGCGCGACCCAGCTAGTGGCCGCCAAGTTCCTGCTCGTCCTGCCGGTCATGCTGGGGTTCGCGCTCACGTTGGGCCTCGCCGCCGGTCGCCTCCTCGACCTCAGCCCCGCGTTGGCGTTCGGGGCGCCCGTCACCGCCGCCCTCAGCGCCCTGGCGCTGACCGGCCTCGCCGTCGGCATGGGCGCCGCCAACCCGCGGTTCGAGTACACGAACGCGAACGAGCTCGCCCTCACGCCCGGCGCCATGGCGTTCATGGCCATCGCGCTCGCCTACGCGGCGCTGACCACCCTCCTGCTGGCCAGGCCCGCGTGGCTCGCAGTCGGCGCCCGCGCCGGCGGCTACTGGACCTCGCCGGAGGGGCTGGCCGTCCTCGGC
>JACFNR010000044.1:11075-14907 GCA_019454765.1 Trueperaceae bacterium
AAGGCGTGCGCGCCCCAGAGCGCCAACGCCACCAGGGAGGCGAGCTCGAGGAGGAACCGGACACCGAGAGCTGACATGAGCATCCCCCAGTATGTGGCGAACGTCCGGTCGCGGCAGTGCCGGCGACCGGACGTTCGGGATCAGCCCGTCATGCGCCCTTGGGACGGGCGCCCAGCGCAGGTCACTGCGACTCGTACGCGCCGATGTCGCAGGCGGCGCCCGCCGGCCGGGGCTCGCCCCGCTGGTCGCGCGTGAGCGGCTCCCCCTTGTCGTCGCGGCAGGCGAACGCGGGCACCGTGTCCAGGGCGGGGCTGCCCGTCGAGAGGGCCATCGTGCGGGTCGGGCCGCCGTTGTCGACCAGCGGCCCGAGCAGCGGGTCCTCGCCTATGACGTTGTTGGCCCCGAAGATGCCGGAGTCGGCCGGGTCCTGCACCAGGTTGTAGCCCAGCGAGTCGAGCGTCCCGGTCGCATCCCTGTGGAGGTCGGGTCCGGCACCCTCCGAGCTGTTGCCGGCCAGAACGGTCGCCAGCAGGTCGAGCGACCCACCGTAGCTGATGCCACCCCCGAAGACGCTGCCACCGACGCCCGGCATGCTGCGCGCCTCGTTGCCGGCGAAGGTGGAGAACGCCACGGTGGCGATGGAGGCGGCGTTGCTGGACACCAGCAGGCCGGCGGCACGCTGCGAGACGTTCTTCGTGAAGGTGCTGTTGAGCACGACCAGCGCGCCGTTGGAGAACACCCCGCCGCCGTTGGAGGGAGCCTCGTTGCCCACGAACGTGCTGCCCACGACGCGCAGGTCGCCTGTGTACGAGCTGTAGATCCCGCCGCCGGCGCTAGCCGCGGAGTTGTTCGCGAACTCGCTGTCGACGATCACCACCCGGCCGTCGTTAACGAGGCCGCCGCCGGTGCCGGTCGTCGCGCGGTTGTCGTCGACCCGCGTACCGACGAGGTTGAGCGTCGCGCCTGCCACGTTCACCAAGCCGCCGCCCGTGCCGGCCTCGTTGGCGCCGATCGTCGAGCCGGTGATGTCCACCCTGCCCGAGTACGTGTCGGCGCCGATCGTCACGGCTCCGTTGTAGACGCCGCCGGCCCGCGTCGCCGAGTTGCCCTCGATGACGCTGTCGGTGATGGTCACGGTGCCGCCCCGGTTGTAGATGCCGCCACCCGGGGTGCCCGCGGCGTCGTTGCCGGTCACGCGCGAAGCGACGAGCGTGAGCGTCCCGCCGGCGAGGTTGTAGATCCCGCCACCCTCCGGCCCGACGCTGTCCGCCACGACCGAGTTGGTGATGGTGAGGCTCCCCTGGTTGTGCACCGCGCCGCCGGGCGAGGCGCTGACGCCGCCGCGGAGGATGAGGTCACTGAGCTCGAACCGGGTGCTCGGCTTGAGGGCGATGATGCCGCCGCCGCCCGGGTTGCCCCTGAGGGTCACGTACGGTTCCCCGGTGGCGTCCACGGGGCCGTCGAGGTGCCACCCGGGCTGCACCGTCAACCCGCCGGCAGGCATCAGTATCTCGCTCGGGCCGGCGAACGCCACCGGATCGAACGTCACGTGGACGAGGTCGGCGCCGTCCCAGTCAGGCAGCTTGTCGTGGAGGTAGAGGAGACTCCCCTCCTCGCTCGGGTCGGGCGAGTCCGTCATCACGACGGCGTTGACGGTGACCTCGAGCACCGCCTCGGCCGAGAGGTCCGGGGCGTCGGCGCGCATCGTCAGCTCCAGGGGGTCACCGAGGGTGGCGAGCTCGGTGGTGGGGTCACTCGTGACGGTCAGGCTGCGCTCAGTAACCCCGGCCGGGAACGACAGGCTGGTGTCGCTGAGGCTCACCCCGGTGGGGAGGCCGGTCGCGTCTATCGCGACCGTGACGTCGTCCGCCATGCCGCCGCCCCGCTCGAGCTTCACCGTGACGGTCCGACCGGGTGAGTAGGCGAAGGGCACGTCCGCGGCGGCGTCGTGCAGCGTCAGGGAGGGCGTGGGAGGGTGCGGGGTCGGCGTCGTGCCGCCGCACGCCGCCACCAGGACGCCGATCAGGGCCAGCGCCGCAACGGCCATGAGCCGCGGGTGCGGTTGACGACGCGGGTGGGGAGTGGGTCTGGTCGAGCTGTTCATGCTACCTCCTGACTAGGTGGGTGGGGGTGGCGGCCACCGGCGCGCCACGCCTCTCTCGCCGGACCCGGGCACCCTCGCACGCTGCGCGTCAACGCGGCGTGAAAACCTCGTGCACCACGCGAATGCTCCCGTCTCGCCCCGGGAGGGCGGCGCCGTGTGTCGGTCGGCACGCCATCGGCAGCGGTCGTCGCCGGCCCGTCCTCATCCGGCGCGGCGCGCCAAGTACTACCGTCGTCCGGAAGGGGTGGAGACATGAGACGCGACTCGACGACCGAAGTGGTTCCCGCCGTCCCCGAGCGCTGGGCCGACCTGGTGCAGGTCTTCGGCGAGCGCGGCGACCCCTCCTGGTGTTGGTGTCAGTACCACTGCACCACGGGGGGCGGCTTCAGGGAGTCGGCCGCCGCCAACCGCGAGGCCCTCCACGTTCAGGTGCAGGCGAGCCCGCCGCCCGGCCTGATCGCGTACCGGGCCGGCGACCCGGCGGGTTGGGTGCGGCTCGGTCCGATCGACGCCTTCCCCCGCGTGCTCGAGAACCGTCTGCGGCGCGAGGCGGTGGGTGGCGACCCGGCCGGCCTGTGGGCAGTGACCTGCTTCGTCGTGAGGCCCGCGCACCGGCGCGCCGGGGTCGCCACCGCCCTATTGGCGGGCGCCATCGAGTTCGCCCGCGAGCACGGCGCCCGCACGCTCGAGGCGCACCCGGTCGACACGGGCGGCGAGCGCGCCCCGAGCGCCGACCTCTTCCGCGGCGTGCTCTCCACCTTCCTGGCCGCGGGCTTCAGCGAGGTGGCCCGCACGGGCCCGCAGCGACCGCTCGTCAGGTTGGCCCTGTAGGGCGTGAACGCCGCTTCGACCAGCCCGCTAGAGCTCGCCGCTGCCCGCTACGGCAAGACCGCGACCGACCTCACCCCCCTCGGCGCCTTCGAGAGCGACGTCTACGCCTTCGCGGCCGACGGCGGGGAGGCGATCCTGAAGGTCATCTCGCCCTCGCACCGGACGCCGGCGGCGGTGCAGGCGGAGGTGGATTGGCTGCTGGCGCTGGTGGCCGAGGGGGTGCCGGTGGCGGCGCCACTACGGTCAAGCGCCGGCCGCCACGTCGAGTTGGTGCCGGGCGCCGACGGCCCCACGGTGCTGGTGGCGTTCCGGCGGGCGCCGGGCGCCCTCAGCCGGCCGGGCGACTGGACCCCGCTGCGCCTCGAGTCGTGGGGCGCGCTGCTCGGTCGGCTGCAGGCACATAGCCGAGGTTGGCGCCCGCCTGGCCCGTGCCGCGGCACGCTCTTGGAGCAGACGTACCTGGCGCGCGCCGCCGAGATCTGCGGCGCCGACGAGGAGCTCGCCGCCGCCGCCACGGCGCTGCTGGAACGGGCGCGCCCGTGGCTCGACGGCAGCGGCGACGCGGGCCTCGTGCACGCCGACCTCCACCACGGCAACGTGCTCCTCCACGGCGAGGAGTGGACCGCCATCGATTTCGACGACTGCGCCTACGGGTCGTACGCCTTCGACCTCGCCATGCCCCTCTACTACGCCGTCCGGGCGGAGGCCGCCAGGGAGGCCGACGCGGTCGCCGCCGAGTTCCTCCCGCCCCTCCTGACGGGCCTGCGCCGCCACGCGCCGCTGCCCGCGGGCGGCGCCGAGGCGCTGGCGGTCTGCCTCGAGGCGCGCCAGGCCGAGCTGTACCTGGCCATCAAGCACAAGCTGCCGCCAGAGCGGTGGAACGAGTCGACGCGCCGC
>JACFNR010000044.1:15007-24878 GCA_019454765.1 Trueperaceae bacterium
CCTGGCCATCAAGCACAAGCTGCCGCCAGAGCGGTGGAACGAGTCGACGCGCCGCATGGTCGACGACCTGCGCCGGCGCGTGCTCGCTGGCGGTCCGGTCGTGAGCCTCGGCACCTTGGCTGCCTGCCTGGCCGGGTAGGGCGAGCGGGGTGCGGGGTGGACACGGATGCGGAGCGTAGGGTGATAGAGTACCCCACCCCCGGGGGGAGGGGGTAAGAGGAGGCCGACGGTGCACTCCGCGACCCACCACGAACCGCGAACCGAGCCCCACCGCCATGGCGCCGAGGATGAGGGCGGGCCGCACGCCCACCACTCGCCGGCCATGTTCCGCGACCGCTTCTGGCTCACGCTGGTACTGACGCTACCCATCCTCTACTTCAGCGAGCCGGTGCAGGGCTGGTTCGGTTACCGCGCGCCCAGCCTCCCGGGCGCCGCCTGGGTGAACCCCACGCTCGGCACGATCATCTACCTGTACGGTGGCCTGGTCTTCCTGCGCGGGGCCCGCCACGAGCTCGCCGGCCGGCGCCCTGGGATGATGACGCTCATCAGCCTGGCCATCAGCGTTGCCTACATCTACAGCATGGCCGTGGCGTTCGGACTCCCTGGCATGCCCTTCTTCTGGGAGCTCGCCACCCTGCTGGTGATCATGCTCCTAGGTCACTGGCTGGAACTGGCCGCGGTGCAGAACGCCTCCAGCGCGCTCGACCACCTGGCGTCGCTACTCCCACGGACCGCGCACCGCCTCGCGGACAGCGCGGTGCAGGACGTGCCCGTCGCCGAGTTGCGCCGCGGCGACGACATCCTCGTCCGCCCCGGCGAGCAGGTGCCCGCCGACGGGCGCGTCACAGAGGGCCGCAGCAGCGTCAACGAGGCGTTCCTCACGGGCGAAGCGCGCCCCGTGCCCAAGGCCGAGGGGGACGAGGTCGTGGCCGGCTCGGTCAACGGCGAGGGCGCCCTGACGGTGAACGTGACGCGCACGGGCGGCGACACCACCCTCTCGCAGGTCCAGCGCCTGGTGCAGGAGGCGCGCACGGCGCGCAGCCGCTACCAGGGCCTCGCCGACCGCGCGGCCGGCTGGCTCTTCTACGTCGCCGTCGGCGCCGGACTGGTCACGTTCGTCGCGTGGCTCGCCGCCTCCGGCGACCTGGAACAGGCCATCGGCCGCACCGTGACGGTGCTCGTCATCGCCTGCCCGCACGCGTTGGGGCTGGCCATCCCGTTGGTGACGGTCAACGCCACCGCCGTGAGCGCCGCCAACGCCATCCTCGTCCGCAACCGGGAGGCGTTCGAGAGGGCGCACGACGTCAGCGTCGTCGCCTTCGACAAGACCGGCACGCTGACGGAGGCGGCCTTCGAGGTCGGCGGCGTGGTGGCGGTAGCGGGTCTCCCCGAGCCTCGCGCCCTCGCCATCATGGCCGCGCTCGAGACGCGCAGCGAACACCCTCTGGCCAGGGCCATCGCGGCCGCGGCCGCGGCGCGCGGGCTCACCCTGCCGGCGGTCGACGACTTCGAGGTGGCGCCCGGCCGCGGCGTGACGGGGACCGTCGAGGGCGTGAGGTACAGCGTCGGTAGCCCCGACTGGCTTGGCGAGCGGGAGCTGGTCACGGCCCCCGCTCTCGAGAACGCCATCGAACGGGCCGAGGCTAGTGGTGAGAGCGCCATCTGCCTCGCGGGCCCGGACCGCGTGCTCGCCGTGGTGAGCCTCGCGGACCGCATCAGGGACGGCGCCCGCGCCGCCATCGCGGCCCTGACGGCCGCCGGGATCGAACCCGTCATGATCACCGGCGACGCCGAGGCCGTCGCCAGTTCGGTGGCGCGGGAGCTGGGGATAGCGCGCTACCACGCCCGCGTGCTGCCGGCCGACAAGGCCGCGCGGGTGCGCGAGTTGAAGGCCACGGGCCGCACCGCCTTCGTGGGCGACGGCATCAACGACGCACCGGCCCTGCTGGCCGCCGACCTGGGCGTCGCCATCGGCGCCGGCACCGACGTGGCCATCGAATCGGCCGACCTGGTGCTGGTGGCGGACGACCCCCGCAGCGTCATCACGGCGCTCCGGCTCTCGAGGGCCACCTACCGCAAGATGGTGCAGAACCTCGGGTGGGCCGTCGGTTACAACGCCGTGGCCATCCCGCTCGCGGCGGGCGCCCTGGCCTCCCTCGGCGTCCTGCTCTCCCCCGCCGCCGGCGCCGTCCTCATGAGCGTCTCCACCATCGTCGTGGCCGTGAACGCCATGACGCTGCGGTGGCTCCGGCCGACCGCCTGACGCCGACCTCCCTGGTCGGGAGCGGGCGGCCACCGCAGGTCGGGCTCATGGGAACGGCCCCAGCGCCGGTTGCGCCAACGGGGAGCCCGCCGGCGGCGGGTAGAACGCCAACAGCCCCAGGTTCACGCCCGGGAAGCCGGTGAGCACCACGGTGGGCGCTGGGCTTCCCGGCTCGGCCAGCTGATCAGGGGTGAGGGCGAACAGGCGGCCGCCCGCGTCGGTGGCCCAGAGGTCCCCCGCCGCGTCGAAGGCGACTCCGCCGACACCACCCTGCCCGGCGAGGATCACCGCGGGCGTCACGGTGCCGGACGCCTGAAGTTGCTCGGGCGCGAACTTCATGATGGTCGTCTCGTCGCCGACCCACAGGGCGCCGTCCGCGGCGAAGGCAAGGCCCTGCGGCCCGACGAACCCGGAAGACGCCACCACGGCGTCGGGCGGGTCCGTCACGGTGCCCGTCAGGCCGGACGGGTCGTCGTAGCGGAACAGCGTGCGACTGAAGGCGTTGGCGACCCACAGCCGGCCGGCCGCGTCGAAGGCGATGCCGGTGGGCCCGTTGAGGAGTCCGCCGCCGTCGTCGGCGATGACGGCGGCGGGCGTCGGCGAACCGCTCGCCCCCAGCTGAGCGGCGTCGTAGCGCACTATCGTCGCGTTGCCCCGGTTGGTCACCCACAGGGCGCCCGAGGCGTCGAAGGCGAGCGCGGTGGGGTTGGCCAGGCCGCCGAACGTGAGCGTCACCCTCGGCTCGGGGCTGCCGGACGCCGCGAGCTGCGACGCGGCGTACTCGCGGATGGCGTTGTGGTCCCAGTCCGTCACCCACAGGTCGCCGCTCGCGTCGAAGGCGACGCCCTGCGCGGAGGGCGTTCCGCCCAGCAGCAGCGTCGGCGGTTCGCTGTTCGTAGCCCCGAGCCGATCGGCCGCGTACGCTGCCACGGCGCCCTGGTCGTAGCCCGGCACGTAGAGCCGGCCGGTCGTCTCGTCGACCTCGTAGACGGCGTGCACGCGGGCGGTCTCGCCGGCCACCACGGTCACGGGGCAGGCGCTCGCCACCGCCGCCGGGGGCGGGCAGATCACGCTGGGTCGGCTGACGGCGTCGAGGTTCCCGCGGCGCACACGCACCGCTGTGCCCGTCACCACGTAGCTGCCGGGTGCCAGGTCCAGGAGCGTGCGGGACGAACTCAACGAGGCCGTGAAACCGTCCGGGCCGTCGACGGTCACCGCGCCCCGCGCGCCCGGCTCCACGAGTCCGTCGAGGTAGACGCTCAGGTTCCCGGCCGTGGCCGATACCGGCGTCACGGTCACGGTCGCGCTCGCGCTCGCGCCGCCGGTCGTGGCCGTGAGGGTCGCCGTCTGGGGAGCGGGCACGCTGCCGGGCGGCTCGTAACTCGTCTTGGACCCGGTGACGGGCGAGATGCGCCCGACCCCCGCCAACGTCCACGTCACGGCGTCCCCACCCGTGACGGTGGCCGTGAACGTCTGCTCCACGGCGCCCGCCGCGATGGTCAGGCTGGCCGGCTCGATCCTCACCGTCGCCTTGGTCGGACCGCTCGGGCCGCAGGCTGCGGTCACGAACCCGACCAGCGCGCACGCGCCCAACAGGCGCCACGGCCGGGTCGGCTCGGGCCGCGGCCGCGAACCCTCCGGTCGGATCAACATGGCGGACCGAAGACCTGGATCGTCGTGGAATCGGTGCCTATGGGGCTACCGTCCACGGTCCGGGCGGTCAGGCCGAAGGTGTAGCTGTGCGTGCTGCAGAACCCAGGCACCGTCGTGACCGTGCCCGAGCCGGTGCCCAGGTCCTCGCCGCCTGGTCCCGTCCAGTGGAGGCGGTCGCCGGGGACCGGCGTGCCGTCCGAGTAGGTCGCGTGCCCCACCAGGTTCACCGTGATGGGCCCGAAGGCCGTGACCCCGATGCCCGTGCCGTCAGCGGGGTAATCGATGACGACCTCGCCGTTCACCCGCACGGGGTCAATGACCCTCACCGTCGCGCCGGCGCTGGCCGTGGCCCCGTACTCGCCCGTGCCCGTCAGGGTGATGACGTGATCGCCCGTCGTGTCGAAGGCTCGCGTCAACGTGGCGCCGGTGGCGATGAAGGTCCCGCCCTCGCTCCAGCTCAGTCGCTCGGGTGGGACGGGCCCGTCCGGTTGGACGTAGCGGTCGTAGGTGCGGCTCTGCAAGGTGATGGGCACGCCTCGGAGGGTCACGAAGCCGACGCGCTGACCGTCCACCAGGATCGAGGGTTGCGGCACGTCGACCGTGATCCCGCCCGTGGGGTCCGGCCCGAGGCGGAAGGAGACGTGTTTCACGTCCTGGAGGACCCCGCCCTGGCTGAGGTCGAGCTCGACGCGCCCTGTCACGGGTGCGGTGATGGCGCCCACCGTCGCCGCCAGGTTCCCGAAGTCGAGGTCCACCTCGGCGCGGCTGTACTCGCCCACGTTCACCGTGTCCTGGCGTTGGAGCTTGAACGCGTCGTCCACGTAAAGGCGAGCCACCACGTCGTAGTCGTAGAGGTTCTCTGTGACGTTGACGACGTTGAACCTGACCTGCAACCGGCTGGAGCGCGGCAGCACGCGCCCGTACTCGGCGTCCAGCGGCCACGTCGTCGGGTTGGTCTCGTCGAGGAAGTAGTAGCCGCTCCTGTAGGGCACGCCGTCCCACGCCCAGTCGGCGATGAGAGCGTCGCTCGGGTTCTCGAAGCGCACGGTGCGGGCGGGGTCTTCCGCCGTGCGCGGCCCCAGTTCCAGCGAGCCCCGCCGCGCGTTCTCGGGGCGCGGGTCGGCCAGCACGAGTAGCGTGCCGAGCTCGTTCACCTTCGTCCCCACCTCGTTCTGGACCCTGAACTGATCCCACGTCATGGACGGGTGCGTGCCCGCCCAGCGAGCGTTGCCGTCGTTGATGTAGATGCCGTTGGCGCTGAGTCCGGTGATGACGAAGGCGTGGTTGATCTTGTCGGAGGTCGTGAGCACGGGCCGCATGGGCGCAAGACCGAAGACCCCGGTGGTCGCGAGCACCACGTAACTCGTGAAGGGCGCGCTCGGGATCAGGTCGGCGTCCCACACCAGCCAGCTGTAGAGGTCGGTGGGCACGGTCGCGGCCTGCAGGAACGACACTGGCCAGGAGCCGCTGTTGGCGTCCTGCCCGACGGAGCCGGCGAGCGCGTAGTTGCTGACGAATCCGCCCGGCGCCACCGCCGTCCCGGCGAGGCCCGGCAGGACCTGGAAGTAGTTGAGGTACATGGCGGTGGAGGTCGGGCTGCACCACGGGTAGCCGGCCTGCCAGTAGAACGGCACCTGCAGCGAGACGTCGCCTAGCCCCTCCGCCGCGGGAGCGAGCCCCTGCGGTGCCGGTGCGTTGGCTATGGCCTGCACCTCGTAGGTCGCGGGGCCCGTGACGTTGGCAACGGCACCCTCGCCGGCGAGCGTGGCCGCGTGGACGCGCGTGCCCGGCATCTCGTCGGCCGCTGGTAACCTACCGCTCTCGGTGACTACGTATAGGACGTCGGTGCCGGGGGTGTAGGGAAGCGTGAGGGCGGCCGGCTCGACGAGCGCCGCGCCGCCTAGATCGACGCCCACGCGCGGCCCCACGGGCTTCAGGGGGTTCGACTCCTGCGCGGCGGGAGCGTCGCTGATGACCAGCGTGACGACCGTGTCCTGGTCGAGCGCCCCCGACGGGATGTCGAGGCGCGCCCCGGCCAACTCGACTGAGCCTCCTTGCGCCGCACGCACCGTGGCGGACGCGGTCGACCCGCCTCCGCCCACCGTGACCGTGGTGCTCGCCTTGCTCGAGCCGCCCGCGCCCGTCGCCGTCAACGTGTAGCTGGTCGTGACGACGGGCGCGACTACCTGGCTCGTCTTGCCGGTGACGTCCACACCGCCCGGTTCTAGCTCGAGGCTGGTGGCGCCGCTGACCACCCACGACAAGGTGCTCTGGCCACCGCTCTCGATGGTGGCGGGATCGGCCGCGAACGACGTGATGGCGGGGCCAGCGCCTTTGGGTCCGCCGCAAGCTGCGACCAAGACGAGTAAGACTCCTGCTACGACTGCTGCTAACCATCGCTGCTTCATGGCGTCCTTCCCAACGCGACGTCCCCTGCGGCGGGTGCGTAGGGCCGCGACCTCGGTCACGAGCCGGCGGCAACCCTGCCCATTCACCGGCGCCCCCGACCGGCCCGTTGATCCGGCCACGGCGATCCGGGACGCTGGTGGGCGCGGGGTGGTGAGAAGGCGGAGCGACGACGCAGCAGGTGAGGCGCGCGTTCGGAACGATGTCCGGTCGCCAGGCACTCTAGCGGCGCCGCTCGCGGCTGTCCGTGACAGGGCGCTGCTCGGCCCTCACCTCGCGGCAGTAGTAGACGACCGCGTCCACCTGCAACCTCGCCTCCCTCGCCGCGAAGTCGACGGGGAACTCGAGAGTCACCGGGTACCCGGGCCCGCTGACCGTGCGCACGTTCGAGTCCGCAGGCAGCACCGCGGGGCCGGTGCTGGCAAGGCGCACCTGGCCGGTTCCGAGGTCGCCCAAGCGGATCACGTGGTTGTCGGTGTCGGCCACGTGCAGGAGTCGTCCCGCCACGCTCACGCTGCCAGGCTCGTGGAAGCGCTCCGCCGCACCGTCCTCCCATCCCGGCGCGCCCGTGCCGAGGACGGTCACGACCTCCCGCGTCACGGGGTCGAGGCCTGCATGACCCTGTCAGCGATCGTACCTGCCGGCAAGTGGGTAGCTAGTTCGGTCTGTCCCTCGTGCTGAGGCGGCCTACCGACGCGTGGAGCGAGCAGATGACCGAACTTGCGGCGGACCTGCGGGTCCGGGGGTGGACGGCATGCCGGTGCTCGGCGTCGACTAGCTGGTGAGACGGCCGGCGGGGCGACGGCGGAGTGACACCGGGGTGACGCCGGGACCCACGGCCCATCCCGGTCCGCGCGCACAGTAGCTTCTCTCACTACCTGAGGGCCGCTCCGAAGCGCATCGTAGTGGACATCACTATCCCCGGAGGCATGCCCCTATGAGATTCGTCTCCCAGATGCGTACAACCGGTGCGGCGGTCCTCGCTGCCGTCTCGCTCCTCGTGCTCTTGACCGCGTGTAGCACGCCGCTCCCGGATCCCAAGCTCGATCCCGCCGGGCCGGTGAACGTCCGGATCGACACGAGCATCGACTTCAGCGTCAGCAACATGCCCGGAGCGGTCACGTGGGACGTGAACGGCACCGAAGGTGGAACTAGCGAGGCGGGCTGGGTGGTCGGCGGGAAGTTCACCGCGCCGGCGCGCGTGCCCGCCGACCCCACCGTGATCGTCACGGCGACGGACGCTACGAACGCCGCTCGCAGCGCGAGCGCCGAGGCGACGATAACGGCGCCCGGCACGCTCTACATACTGGACAACGACGCCATCCACGTCTACAAGGACATGGACTTCGTGGACGGCAACATGGCGGCGGATCGTGTCTTCACGCTCCCCGGGATGGCGGGCGCCCACTTCTACGACATGGCCATGGCGCCTGCCCTCGACATCGGCTTCATCAGTACTCACAACACCTTACCGGCGCTCTACCGGGTCTCGGCGATCTCCGGCGTCGAGGGCACTGTCACTGCCACGGCCTTCGACACGCTTTCCCACGACTTCGTCTCCGGGCTCGCGTACGACGCCGACCGCGACATCCTGTACGCGGCCGTCGATTACGCCATCTTGGCGTACGACGGCGCGTCCACCGCCCCAGCGGACCAAGCGCCGACCAGGATCATCGCCGGCACCTCGCTGGACCCGATATTCCTGGATAGCGACACCCGGCTACGGGTGGACGCCGCCTCCGACCGCCTGTTCGTCTCGAACCACGCTGGCACCGTGGCGGTCTACGACGGTGTCTCCACGGTGACGGGTGAGGCACAGCCCGACCGTCTCTTCACGGTAGACCCCGGCGGCCTGCTGAACTACCTGTGGGGCGCCGCCTACGACGCCACGCGCGACGAGCTCTACCTAGCGGACCAGAACACGGAGGGTCCCATCTACGTGATCTCGTCCGCCTCCACCGCCGACGGGACGGTAACGCCCTCCCGGTCGATCGGTGGGCCGGCCACGGAGTTCGTGGGCCCGTCGCAGTTGGGCTACGACGCGGGCAACGACCGCCTGGTCGTGATCGATGCGGACGGCAACAACGTGAAGGTGTTCGACCTCGCCTCCACGCTGGACGGCGATGTGGCGCCCACCAGGGTGATAGGCGGCTCGAACCTGCCGATCACCTACCCGTACGGTGGTTACCTCGACCCGACGCAGTAAGGAGCGGGCCTCGAGCGAGGCGACGGCCGAGATGGTCCCTGGCCTGCCTGCGGACGCGTTCAGGGGGCAGGTACTCTCTGGGCTCCTAAGCGCCGTCCCGCAACCGCACCGCCAGCTGGTGCTGACCGAGATTGGTGGGCTTACCGCCCGCGACGTGACCGCCGTGATGACCCAGGGTTTCGATGCCAGCTAGTGGGTCGGCGAGGTGAAGGCACCCGCGCGCGTCATGTGCGGTGCCCTCGCCACGAACGACCGGACCGTGTGGATGGGGGTGCCCGAGTCCTGAGCAGAGAACTCCGGCCAGTGCTACGCGGTGGAAGGGCCAACGCTTCGGGTTGAGGTGTTCGTCCATCATGCGGTCATAGTCCGCTTCGGTGATCGGCTCCAATCCGGTGACGCCGTAAAGTTCGCCCATCGGCCTGGAGGGGCCCTGCACAAGCGCAGCCCGCGGAGCGGTTATGGCCGCTGGTGGACGCGCGCGTGGCCAACGGCCAGGCGCTCAGCATCGACGCGCTGTGGGAGGGCGTAGCGCGCCAATGCGCCTACCTCAGATCACGCCGCGACCTGCTGCACGCGCACACCCACTACCACTGGTGGCCAGCCACCTTCACATGAACGGAGAGATCAGCAGGAAGTCATATCAGTGGTGAGTTTGCTCGTCTGCTGAAGGCCCTGTTGTGGCCAATTGCCGGAAAATCTTCCTCAACTGATGCCAGGACTCACCGGATTCGTTCTCCGCGATGCGGATCAGAAGCAGCGCCAGCCAGCACGTGCGCCTCGATGCGATCACCGCGCCGGTGGTACACCGGCCTAACGTCCACCGTGTGCTTCAAGTCGCGGTTTACGCGCCCGATCTAGTGCAGGTGCTTGTAACCCCGCACCACGTTCTCGGCGCTGAGGTGCTCGCCGCTGGTACGGATCAGATACTTGCCGTCCAGCCTCGCTTCCAACGCGATCTTCGCCTTGTCGAGCTTTAGGGCGGCGTCCGCCTCAGCGATGCGACCAAGCGCAACTCGATTAGATCTCACTTGAACCGAATACCCGCACCCACAAGCGGCTGGAGTACAGAACCTGAGCGGCTATGCTTGTGGACGACACCGTTGATGGCGACACCCTTAACCCGCACCACTTTGCCATCGGGCGACCACGGCTTCCAGGACCACACGGCCAGCCCAAAGACTTGAATTTACTGGGCTCACTCACAAATACAGTCGCGTGCTACTCACAGGTCACTAACAGATCGAAGTACCCAACTCACAGGTTGAACTACCCGCCTACACCGCGCTACCCGCTCAACTGCCCGATGATCGAGAACATCGGCAGGAACATGCCGGCCACTATGA